>CAZCBU010000092.1:0-10576 GCA_964496995.1 uncultured Sulfurovum sp. | reverse complement strand
GCCACCCAAGAAGACAAAGGCTAAGTCGCGTCTGGTTTCGCACTATGTTGCCATAGGAGAGACCCTAGAGAGTCTCGCAAAAAAATATGAGACGGATACCACAGAGATTATGATGACCAATCATCTCAATAGTGAGTATTTGACTCTAGGGCAGTTTTTAGTTATTACTGTATCGGAAAAAATATTCAGAAGAGAGTCTAAAAAGGGTCTACGGCCGTAAACAGCATGGATAAAGTCAAAAAAAGAGATAATAAGTACCTAAATAAAAAGGGTCTTTTCCCTTAATAATCGGGGTAAAATGAATCGACTCTTACCATTCATACTTATTATCACTTTGCTTTCATTTACCTCATTCTTTTCAGGGTGCTCCTCCAAAAAAGCACATAAGCCCTACAAAACCAAATATACTTCCAAAGCAAGACACAAATCTACCATGAAATGTTATACCGTTCGCGGGAAGAGATACAATCCTACCTATGTGAAGGTCGGGCAGGTCATGAAAGGTGTTTCAAGCTGGTATGGTCCGAATTTCCATGGAAAACGTACCAGTAACGGTGAAGTGTATAATATGCATGCACGGACAGCAGCACACAAGACCTGGCCGATGGATACCATGGTCAAGGTAAACAATCTTCAAAACGGGAAAAGTACGATTGTCCGTATCAATGACAGGGGACCTTTTGTCAGAGGACGTATCATTGACTGCTCCTATAAAGCGGGTAAGGAGATAGGCCTTGACAGAATGGGTGTGGCAAAAGTCTCTATTCAGGTCGTTGGATTTGCAGGTAAGGTCCAGTCTGCTGAGACCATTGCCAAACGCAAGAAGAGTAAAACAGAAACCCGTGTGATGTTGAGCAACTTCGGTGTTCAGGTCGGTGCCTTTAAACGCCGTGAAGGTGCAGAAGTTACCAGAAAGCTGTTTGCCTCGATGTATACGAAATATAAACCTGTCATCAAGAGATTTGACAATGTTGACGGAAGCGGTGAACCTCTTTATCGTGTGTGGCTTATGGGCTTCGGTTCAGAGCAGGAAGCAAGAGACTTTAAGGACTGCAACAACCTCGAAGGTGCATTCATAGTAAGAAATTAAGATTAGGAAGCGTAATGATTGAAGTAACAAGAGAAACAAAAGAGACACAGATCGCTGTAAAATTGAACCTTTACGGTAAAGGGGAAGCAAAGATCAATACCGGAATCGGTTTTTTTGACCATATGCTTGAAGCATTTACCAAACATGCCCATATCGATCTCGAAGTGAACTGTACCGGGGATACACATATTGATGATCACCATTCGGTCGAAGATGTGGGTATCGTTATCGGGCAGGCATTGAAGCAGGCTATTTATCCGGTAAAAAGTATTGAACGTTTCGGTAATGCAACCGTAGTAATGGATGAAGCCAGTATCACCTGTGATATTGACCTCTCAAACCGCGGTTTTCTTGTATATGAATTGCCCATAGGCGGGAAAGTGGGTAATTTTGATGTAGAACTCGTTGAAGAGTTCTTCCGGGCCTTGGTCTTTAACTTGCCTATGACCTGTCATCTTATCTACAATCGTGGCAAGAACAAACACCATATCATAGAAGGTGCATTCAAGGCACTTGCCGTGGCATTGAGAAGAGCTGTGGTGATCAATGAGAATGCAGGCATCCCAAGTACAAAGGGTGTTCTGTGAGTATTGAACTGATCGTTCTTGATGTAGACGGAACGATGACAGATAGTCGTATCACCTACAGTGAGAAGGGCGATGAGATAAAATCTTTCAATGTCAAAGACGGTCTGGCCATTGCAAGTTGGAGAAAACTCGGTAAGCAGGTTGCCATCATTACCGGACGATCTTCCGATATTGTTGCCAGACGTGCAAAAGAGCTGCGTATTGAGCATTTTTATCAGGGTGTTGATAATAAAAAAGAGGTTTTGGATGATCTTCTTGAAAAACTTGACCTGAAGATGGAGAATGTGGCAGCGATCGGTGATGATCTCAACGATATGAAAATGCTGAAAGCAGCAAAAATATCTTTTGTACCAAGAGATGCCTCTGCCTATGTCGATAAAATAGCAAAGGTCATTCTTACCAAAAAAGGCGGAGATGGTGCAGTACGTGAAATGATAGAGTATCTTATCAAAAAAGAGGGACTCGAAGAGAAGTATCTGGACTTATGGGTTTAAAATTAGAGTTTATTCTTATCTTTCTGGTTGGCGTGATATTGTCAGTTGCCCTGACCGTGAAGATCACCAACGACCGTATCTTGAAAAAGTTGCCGACCACGGAGCTTGAATTTACAGATACGACATTCACAGAAGTGGATACAAATAAAACGATCGGGGTCTCCTATGGAACGTACGGTGTACGGGACAAGGGAATCTTGACTGTGGAGAATTTCCGATATCATAATGACAGTATTAAACTGCTTCGTTCAAAGATCGCCATATATAAAGGGGATAAGGTCTATCTGGACCATGATGTCGTTTTTAATCAAAAAGAGGGATCGGACTATTACACGCAGCATGCTGTCTATGATAAGAGACAGGGAATTCTGGATGTTACTTCCCCGTTCAAAGCGATCATGGGAAAGAATATCATGCATGGCGACACATTGCGCTACTGGACGAAGACAAAAAAAGCATATGCTACGAATGTTGATGCTGTCGTTTATACGAAAGAAAAATGATATAATTTCAAACTTAAGGGCTTAAATTGAATTTTTTAAACATACTATGGGTATTTATTTTTTTAACGGTGACTGTTTTTGCAGAGAAAGTGAATGTAACGTCGACATCAATGACAGCCGAAGATATGAAGAAAGAGGTACATTTTATCGGTGATGCCAAAGTGGTACAGGGTAAAAGCTGGATACACGGAGATGAGATCATTGTCTATTTTGACGAAAACAATGAAACCAAAAAATATGAAGCCATTGGTCAGGTAACGTTTGAAATTGACCAGGAAAAAGCTTTTTATAAAGGCAGTGCAGACAAGGTTACCTATTATCCTGTTGAGTCCAAATATGTTCTGACAGGAAAAGCCATAGTGGATGATCTTATGAACAAACGGCATGTGAACGGTGATAAGATCATTCTGAATACGATCACAGGAAATGCAAATGTGAAGGGTAGTCAAAAGAAGCCTGTAAAATTTATTTTTAATACGAAGGAAAAGAAGTGAGTACACCTCGCATTGTCGAAGCCGAGTTCATCAAGTCAGCACAGAGTATTGCCGATTCATTGCCTGAAGACATGAGTGAAGTGGTCTTTTTGGGACGATCCAATGTGGGCAAAAGTTCTACATTGAATTCTCTCACGCAAAGAAAGAATCTGGCTAAAAGTTCAGCTACTCCGGGTAAAACACAGCTTATCAACTTTTTTGAAACACGGTATCTCTACAATGAGATGAGTTATCCCGTACGTTTTGTGGATCTACCCGGATTTGGATATGCGAAAGTCTCCAAATCGCTTAAAGAGGTGTGGCAGAAGAATCTGGTTGAATTTATTCAGAACAGGGTTTCGATACGTCTGTTCATCCATTTGCGTGATGCACGTCATCCCCATGCAAAGATCGATGATGATGTGGAAAACTACATTGCTGATTTTATCCGTCCGGATCAAAGATATTTGACAGTGTTCACCAAGATAGACAAACTCAATCAAAAGGAACGGGCAAAATTAAAACGGGAATTTCCTGGTTCTATTACGGTATCAAACCTGAAAAAGAACGGACATGACAGGGTACATTACGAAATACTGCAAACTATTTTCGATATTGATGCAGAAGAGAAGAGAGATGAGGGACAGATGTGATCGAACTGGTAAAGGCAAAACTGGATGATATTCCTGCGATGCAGGCACTGGTGATCTCAGAAGTCAAAGACGGTATTATCCTCAATAGAAGTGAAGATGAAGTGGCAACCAATATCCGTTCTTATGTATTGGCAAAAGAGAATGGTACACTTGTCGGGTATACTGCATTACATGTACATTCAAAAAGACTTGCCGAGATAAGAAGCCTGATCGTTGATGAAAAATACCGTGGACAGAAGATCGGTCAAAAGATGGTAGAATTCACTCTGCAGGAGGCAAAAGCACTGGGTGTGGAAGAAGACGTCCTGGTTTTGACCTACCTGCCGGCTTTTTTTGATAAACTCGGTTTCAAAGAGATCAACAAAGAAGTGATCCCGGAACATAAGATCTGGGCTGACTGTATTAAGTGTATCCATTTCCCTGTCTGTAACGAAGTCGCACTTGTCTATAAACTGGGTGTAGGTCAATAGTTTATGAATATGGTCTATAAAGCATTACAGAGATCATTACTATGGGTATTGTTTATCGCATTTGTCATCTTTTATCCAATGCTGATCTCGATCTATGTATTTTTTCCGTTGCTTGTGGGCGTCATGGGATATCTGTTCATGAAAGGTCTGGAGACCAACAGGCTTTCCTATATAGTGATTTCCCTGGTCTATTTTCTGAATCTTGAAGCCAATCTTGCCTTGCCTTTTTTCCTGATACTGATCGCTTCATTGCTTGTCTATACACTTTTTTATTCTCATTTGAACTATTTTAGAAAGTGTAGGGTCTGCAGGCCTATACTCAGTGTAATTCTTATCGATTTTGTCTATTTGGGGCTATTGTTGTCTTATGATTTTATTTTTCAGACCAGCAGTATCGTACTTGACAATATATTGGCCTATTCGCTGATAGTAGATCTTTTAGTGGTGGTGTTACTGTGAGATATAAGATTTCGATACTCATATTTTTACTTATTTGGGGATTAATGATCGCCAGACTGTATCACGTCAGTGTGAAGTCAAATTTTTATTATGAGAAACTGGCAAAAGACAATGTGGAGAGAACAGAGTACTTAAAGCCTGTCAGAGGTGAAATAACAGATAGTCATGGTAACTTGCTGGCCATGAACCAGATCGGATTTTCCATCTCTATTGTACCACATTTGAAATATACGCCAAGAGAAGACGGTAATCAAACCAAACTTGAAAAGATCATTGATACCCTGGTAGATACTTTTCCTGATCTTAATCGGACCATTATGCATAAAGTGTATAAAAAAGAGAGCTCTGCCTATAACCATAAATATATCAAAGTGGTGAATTTCATTCCTTATGCAGATATGATGTCTGCCTATCCCAAACTCAGTCTTCATGATGAGATCAAGATAGAAGCGGAAACAAAACGCTATTATCCTTATGGAAGATATGTAGCGCATATTATTGGCTATACCGGGAGATCGAACAAAAAAGAGAATGAAAAGAATGAGGTTGTAGACAAAGTCGGAAAAGTCGGGAAAACGGGTCTTGAAAGATACTACAATGATGTTCTTCAGGGTGAACTGGGCTATGTGGTCAACAAAGTCACTGCGACCAATAAAGCAGTTGATCAGCTTGAAATGGTCATGCCCAAAGACAATAAGAACATTGCGCTGAATATCGATATTGAGCTGCAGCAGCTTATTCATGAATACTTTCAGAAGCAAAAGCAGACCGGTGTGGCTGTGGTTATGCGTACCAATGGTGAGATCCTTGCGGCAGTTTCCTATCCTGCCTATGATCCGAACCTGTTTGTAGGAGGGATAAGCTCAAAAGACTGGAAAGCACTTCAGGAAGATTTGAATCATCCATTCACCAATAAGATCATTCATGGTACCTATCCTCCGGGATCAGGGATCAAGATGGGGATGGCTCTGGCATTCGAGAAAGCCAAACCGGGTATTTTGGGACAATCAGAGTATTGTAAAGGGTATATAACCATTGGAAACAGTTCCCACAGATTCAGATGCTGGAAACACAGTGGACACGGTACCATGAATGTGCGTAATGCGATCATGCACAGTTGTGATGTCTTCTTCTACAAAAAGTCTTTAAAAGTCGGTATTGATGCAATGGCAAAGAATTTACACTCTTTTGGGCTTGGTGTGAAAACAGGTGTTGATATGCCGCGTGAATATTCCGGTGTGATTCCTGACAAAGCATGGAAAATGAAAAGGTTCAAACAGCCATGGTATCTGGGGGAAACAGTTATCGCTGCGATCGGGCAGGGGTATGACCTTGTAACGCCTTTACAGGTATCACGCTACACAGCATTGATGGCTACAGGAAATCTGGTGACTCCGAAACTTGCAAAGATCGTAGACGGCAATTTAAGCAAACATGAAATAAAGCCGATCAAATTCGATGACTATATCTATGAAGTTCGAAAAGGAATGTATGATGTCTGTAATACCCCGGGAGGTACAGGTTACCGTGTGATGCATGACCTTCCTGTTGTGGTCGCAGGTAAAACAGGAACTTCACAGGTCACCTCTATTCCCCAGGGTGTCTCAAAAAGACTGAAAGAGTCAGAACTTGCCTATTTTCACAGATCACATGCCTGGTTCACTTCGTATGCACCATACAATGACCCCCAGTTCGTTGTTACGGTACTTGTAGAACATGGAGGACACGGAGGAAGCACTTCTGCGCCATTGGCTTCAGAGGTATATAAATGGCTCTATAAAAAAGGCTATTTCAATAAAAAACCGAAAGATGAAACGGTCAATACAAATGTAGGTGACTATAATGTCACAGCAGCGTCTGCAGAAGCAAATAGGACACAGCCGGCTACCAAGATCATTATTGACGACAAGATCATTAAGAAAAACAGAGCGATCAGAAAAAAAGTGAACAGATCAGTTGAAGATCTGTTCTAGGTATAGTGCTTTTTCTTGGGGTTGAAGATTTTAAAAGTACAGGCTCTTATAACATACTTTGTAAAGTATTGTTTAAAAAGAGTCCCAGAATAATGATGAGGCTTATTCCCGCAGACTTGGTATAGAGTTTGTTTGCGGTAAGAAAAACAAGCAGCAGTGTTGCAATGATCATGGTTGAAATATCAAATATATAGGCAGCTGCATGTATCGGCATAGGATTGACCATGGCAGCTGTTCCCAGAACCACAGTGGTATTTGCCATATTGGAACCGATGATATTACCTATGGCCATATCGACTTTCCCTTTAGTTGCCGCAGAGATACTGACAACCAGTTCAGGCAGTGATGTTCCCAAAGATATCATAATGATACCAATGACCCATTCGGATATGCCAAAGTCTCTTGCGATCTCAGAGGCACTTTCAACAGTGAAATGTGCACCTATAATGACCAGTAGAAAACCCAGTGCGAGCATAGGAATGACTTTGGTCCATGAAAAACTGCCTAAGTCTATGTCTTCAAGTTCTTCAAGATCTGGTATACTTTTGGCATCCTGAAGCAGGAACAGCAGATAAGCTCCCATTAACAGTAGGAGCAGAGCAGCATCAAATCGTGAGATGATCCCATCGAGTATCATAAGAATGAAAACAAGCACAGGTACCAGTGCCCAGGTACTGTCTTTGGCAAAGAAGTCCCTGGCAGGGGTGATCTTCTTTGAGATCAGAAATACGGTTGCCAGTACCAGTGTGATATTTAAAATGTTACTTCCTATGACATTGGATATGGCAATATCTGCTTTTCCATTTATACTTGCGGCCACAGATGCTGCCATTTCTGGTAAAGATGTACCCAATGCGATCAGTGTTGCACCAATGATGAATTCAGGTATTTTGAATTTGAGGGCAATACGCTCACTTTGGTTGATGATCACATCTGCTCCCCAGATAAGGACACCCATGGCGATCACAAAAATAACAAAATTCATTTATAACTCCTCAGTTCGTACGATCAGGCTGGAAGGCAGAGCAAATTTTTCGATCATCTCTTTCTCTTTTTTTCTCATTTCGCCATGGTCTGTTTCATGGTCATATCCCAAAAGATGAAGTAACCCATGAATAAAAAGCAGTGAGAGTTCATCTTTTTCATCGTGTCCCAGTTCTTTTGCTTTCTCCTGGACGAAATCTGCAGAGATGACAATGGAACCCAGGGGCATATTGGCTACAGCATTTTCCATAGGAAAACTCAAGACATCCGTCGGGGTATCTTTTGACCTGTATTCCTGATTGAGTGAAGCGATCGTATCATTCTCTGTTACGATAAGTTCTATCTCTCTGTCCGTGAGAGACTGTGCTATCTTTTCAAGTGCATCAAGATCAATATGCAGTGCTGTCTGATTGTCTAAATCTATAATATTCATGCTCGAAGTTTACCCAAATCTTGGTAAAATGACAGTAAATTAGCCGAGAGGAAAAGAGTATCAATGAATAAAACAGCAGTATGTATCATATCTGGCGGGATGGACAGCGCATTGTCCGCAAAAATAGCACAAAAAGAGGGATATGAGATCATTGCTTTGCATTTTAATTATGGACAGAGAACTCAAAATAAAGAGTTGGAGTGTTTTCGTAAAATAGCCGAGAATGTTGAAGCAAGTGAGGTGTATGAGATCGATCTGCCTTTTTTTGAACAGATCGGTGCTTCGGCATTGACCGATAAAAGTATCGAAGTACCTACCGGAGGACTGGAAGAGGGTGTACCGGTCACTTATGTGCCGTTTCGAAACGGGATCTTTCTTTCCATAGCTGCCTCTGTAGCTGAGAAATATGGTGCTGAAGCACTTTTTATCGGTGTCGTAGAAGAGGACAGTTCAGGCTATCCTGACTGCAGAGAAGATTATATTGAACAGATGCAGAAAGCGATCAATCTCGGCACAAAAGATGAAACGAATCTGACAATTGAAATGCCGCTGGTAGCTATGAAAAAGAGTGAGATCGTACAGAGAGCCTTGGCGTTGGATGTACCGCTGCAAAATACCTGGAGCTGTTATAAGTCTGAAGATGCAGCTTGCGGTGTCTGTGATTCCTGCAGATTACGTCTGCGTGGATTTAAAGAGGCGGGGAAAACAGATCCTATTGACTATCAATAGGATCCGGAAAGGATCATGAATGGTGTTGGAATCCGTTCGCGATAAAGTTAAATTCATATCGGTGTGTAGGGTATCTTGATACACCTTCAGCAATGAACTGGGATCTTGTGATCTGTCTGTCCCATAGACGGTACATCAACATTTTGAACCACTCTTTCTCTTCTGGTGTATTCAGTGCCATTCTGTTGTATTTCGGATCTTCTCTGGTACTGAGTGCAACTTTGGTCATGACTGGCGTAAAGGCATCCATTTTTGCCTGTGACGGAGCCTGATATGTCGCTTGTGGTGCAAGTGAGCTTCCCGGTTCTGTACAGGCAGTAAAAGTAAGCCCGGCAACTAATGCTATTAAAACTCTTTTTTTCATTATATTGTCCTATTATTATTTAATCGTATAAGTATATCAAAATTTATTAACAAATTTACCATGTTCCCGATCTTTTTTAATATTTTCATAGGAACCGAACAGACCATTCATCACAATATAAATTCCATGATCATTCAGACACTGTAGATATCCGAATGCTGAAGAAAAATTGGCTGTTGCTTCTACAGGGTCTATGGAGTAGGGAACCATAGCACCTGTCAGGATAATACGCTTTCCAGTATCTGCATCGGCCAGATATTCAGCAGTAAGATCCATACTGTCTGTACCGTGGATCACAATAATATCGTCAAATGAAGACTGTGAAATGATCGCAAGCAGTTCAAGTCTGTCATGACTGCTCATTTCCAGACTGTCTTTTCCTATGATGTTCATGATCTCAAAGTCGCAGAGCCATTTGGATGCGAGGGATTTTAATGCTTTTGCTCCCTGATCGACTCTCAATTCTCCCTTGATCGGGTCATAGGATTTGTTGAATGTGCCACCGGTATTGATGATGAGTATTTTTTTATCTGTTGACATGGTAAAGGTTCCTGTGAGTAATTGCTATATTTTACCTCAATGATGATAAAATACAGGAATTTATTTTAGGAGTGTATGAATGGTAATGAAGGGCAAAAAAGGGGTTATCCTCGGCATAGCGAACAAAAAATCGATTGCTTACGGTATTGCAAAGGCATGTCAGGAGCAGGGTGCCGAGATGGCGATCACTTTTCTCAATGAAAGATTTGAACAAAAGCTGGCTCCTATAGCAGAAGATCTGGACTGTGGAGCAAGACTTTACCCCTGTGATGTATCTAAACCTGAAGAGATCAAAGCATTAAAGGTGTCTCTTGAAAAAGATATGGGGCAGATCGATTTTATCGTTCACTCTATTGCTTTTGCGCCAAAAGAGGGATTGAGCGGTCGTTTTATTGATATTTCAAAAGAGGCATTTGATGTTGCTATGGATATCTCTGTTTATTCATTGGTTGAAATTGTCAGAGAGTTGAAACCTATTCTTTCCAATAACTCTTCAGTATTGACACTCTCTTATTACGGTGGAGAAAAATATATTCCCAACTACAATCTTATGGGTGTGGCAAAAGCAGCACTGGAAATGACGGTCAAATACCTTGCAGAAGATCTTGGAAAAGACGGTATCAGAGTTAATGCTATTTCAGCAGGCCCTATTAAAACCCTTGCTGCAGCAGGGATTGGTGATTTTGCCTTTATGTTGAAATGGAAAAAAGCACATGCACCGTTGAAAGAGAATGTCAGTATCAATCAAGTGGGGAATTCAGGTATGTACCTGCTCTCAGATCTCTCATCAGGTGTTACCGGAGAGATCCATTATGTCGACGGCG
>CAZCBU010000091.1:0-2509 GCA_964496995.1 uncultured Sulfurovum sp. | reverse complement strand
GAATGATTATAACGAATTTTGGTCGATAAATCGACCCTGCATGGTCTAAAGAGAGGACTTGAATTTAAAATATTCTATTGGATAGGGTCGATTTATCGAGCAACGGAGAGAGATAATGAAAAAAATACTTCTATGGTTTCTGTTAACGGGCATCCTTATGGCAGAATACCGCCATACCAATGCCCTTATCGGTGAACCCTCTCCCTATCTTCAGCAGCATGCGCACAATCCTGTCAACTGGTACCCCTGGGGAGAAGAGGCATTTGCAAAAGCGAAAAAAGAACACAAACTGATCTTTCTTTCTATCGGCTACAGCACCTGTCACTGGTGTCATGAGATGGAGAAGGAGAGTTTTACGGATGAGACCGTGGCCAAGATGCTGAATGACAATTTCGTCTCCATCAAAGTGGACCGAGAAGAGTATCCGCAGATAGACAAGAAGTATCAGCAGCTTTATATGGCGTTTTACGGTGAGAGGGGAGGCTGGCCTCTGAGTGTGTTCCTGACCCCGGAGGGTAAAGTGTTCCATCTGGGTACCTACATTCCCAAAGAGGAAGGGTACGGATCGAAGGGTCTGTTGAATATGCTGCCTTCTTTTGCGGCACTGAAAGAAAACAGGGCAGTATTGAAGAAGTTGACTGTTGCTTATGAAAATGCACAAAAACAAATATTTTGGAAAAGAGATCTCAAAGAGGGAGGATTGAAAACACTGTTGCAGAAAACAGTAGCAGCAATAATAAAAGAGTTTGATGCACAAAACGGCGGATTCGCCTCCCGCCCCAAATTTCCTGAATCCTCCAAGATCGAACTGCTTTTGAATATTTACAGATTGACCGGAGATGAAAATGCTTACCGTATGGCGGAAACAACTTTAACAAAAATGGCCAGGGGAGGTATTTACGATCAGATCGATGGAGGTTTCTTTCGCTATACGACCGATGTATTGTGGCAGAGCCCGCATTTTGAGAAGATGCTCTATACCAATGCAGAGTTGATCCCGCTTTATGTACGCATGTTTGAAGAGACGAAAGATCCTCTCTATAAAAAGGTTGTAGAAGAGACCACTTCTGAGATGCAGAGACATTTTATGCAGAACGGGCTCTATTTTTCTGCCAGTGATGCGGACAGTGACGGTGAAGAGGGAGGCTACTTCATCTACAGTTATGAAAAGGTAAAGGACGCACTTCTAAAAAAAGGTATGCAGCCTGAAGTGCTGGAAGAGGCTCTCGCTTATCTGGGTATAGAGGAGGACGGCAACGTTGATGGGGAACTTTCCCATGCACATATTGCCGGTGACAAAAAACCCAAAGGGATCAAAGAGGTAAAAGCATATCTGAAAAGATTAAGAGAAAAACGTAACTTTCCTTTTGTTGACAGAAAGATCATCACTGCCTGGAATGCCATGATGGTCAAAGCGCTTTTTTCAGCCTCCCGGATCGATATGCTCTATCTTGACGATGCCAAAGAGAGTCTAAAGAGGCTTTGGGCATTGATGCGAAGGAATAACGTGCTCTATCATCAGACACTTTTGGGCAAGATACCGAAACAAAAAGCACTGCTGGAAGATTATGCCTTTTTGTCCGATGCATTGCTGGAAGGGTATGAGCGGACCTATGATACAGACTATCTGGCCAAAGCAGAAGTACTGGGCAGAGAGGCGATCCGAAAATTCTATAAAAAAGGTATCTGGTACCTGAGTGATGACCAAATAGAAGCGGTGGCGGATTTTGATGACCGCTACTATACCTCCGCATTGAGTGTGATGCTGGAATCTTTTATGAAACTGGCAGCCTTAAGTGAAGATTTCAGTTATCTTGATGTAGTAAAAAGGACCATAGCCGAACAGGGGGCTATTTTACAGGATGCGCCTGCCAAAGTACCTAAGCTGGTGAATGTCTATTTGCGTATGAAAAAGGGTGATGTGATCATTCATGCAAAAAAAAGACTGTTGCGGAATGTACGAAAAGAGATCGAAGCCATACGGTATCCTTTTGTCTTAAGCAAGGTCGAACAGAGCAACGAGTATCTTGCCTGCAGGATCAATAGCTGCTTTGCCTACGACAGGAATATTACAGCCCTGATAGAGAAAATAGAAAAGGCAGTGAAATAGTATGTTGACGATGAATGATGACCTTGAAGGTGCACTGAAAACTTACCTTCTTTTGATGGAAGAAGCAGCATATTTTGAAGCGCATGAAGTGTTGGAGGAAGCCTGGCACCCTTTGCGTCTGAGGAAAGATCCTTTGGCAGATCTTGTGAAAGGGCTGATCAACGGTGCCGTGGCGTTCGAACATATCAAGCGGGGCAGAGAGAATTATGCAGCCAAGGCCAAAAAAGTGATCATTTCATACGAGAGACATAAGCATCTCTGTGTCGAAGGGATCGAATACCATTCACTGTTCTTTGCCGCCTGTCAAAAAATCGAAGGCCTGGAAAAGGATCATAGAGAGGTTTTTGATGCTCCGGTATCATGAGCTATGATCCGCCTTTACTTTTCCCTTGCTTTGTA
>CAZCBU010000090.1:0-3256 GCA_964496995.1 uncultured Sulfurovum sp. | reverse complement strand
AGCGGTGGGAAAAGTTACTCTGCAGATTCCGCCGAGGCACTGAACAAAGTCTTTAGCGAGATCAATGCGCTGGAACCAAGCAAGATACGCGGAGAGAACTACCTCAACCGGAAACTGCTGATATTCTTTCCTCTGGCATTTGCCTTTGTCCTTCTGCTCCTCTGGACATTCTATCTGGCAAGAGGTGAGAAATGACCCTGCTTTATCCGAGTTTTTTATGGTTCCTGATACCTCTGGGACTCTTCTTTTTTTACAATAAAAAGCATTTACTCTTTGTCAGGACACATCTGCTCATTCTCATGCTGATCATCATCACCCTGAGCCGTCCTGCCATTGAAGAGAGACTGCAGGAGAGCAGTATCGATGCCCAGGACATCATCATCGCACTGGATGTCTCCTATTCCATGAAGGCCAAAGATATTTCGCCTACCCGTTACGACTATGCCAAAGAGATGATCAATGCCTTTTTGAAAACCAACAGCAAAGACAATATCATGCTTATAGGGTTTACCAGCAATCCTCTGCTCCTCTCTCCTCCTACTACAGATCATACCCTCATCTCCATGGCATTGGAGAGTCTCAATCCGAAGTATATTTTGACCAAAGGGACTTCCCTTAAAAAACTTTTTGCCAAACTCGCCTCGATGAAACAGACCAATAAAGAACTCATCCTCATCACTGACGGAGGGGAAGGTGAATCTGTCGAAGCCCTGGCAGAGCAACTCAAAAAAACGGATCTTCGCTTAACGGTGGTGGCGATGGGAACACAGGCGGGAACGACCATCCAAAAAGCAGACGGGAGCATGCTCAAAGACAAAGAGGGCAATCTTGTGGTCTCACGTATCAATCCAATGCTTAAAAAATTGACTGCAGAAGTCAATGGGAACTATATCACGGTATCTTCTTCAGCAGAAAGCACCGCCGAACAACTGCAGGCACTGATGCACCATAAAGAACGAAGAACAGAGCAGATCAAAAAGATGCAGTACAACTATACGGAACTCTACCAGATCCCTCTTCTGCTTGCGGCTTTACTTTTTTTAATGCTGCACACCCGAGCCTCCAAATACCTCCTGATCCTTTTTGCACTTGCGGGGATGCAGGCGGAAGCTTCTGTCTGGGACGGCTACTATCTCCATAAAGCCTATAAAGCGTATAAAGCACAGGATTTCAATGCTTCCAAATATGCCTTAGGATCTGTTGAAAATATTTCGCTTCAAAGCCGCATAGCCGAAGCGAACACTTACTACAAGTTGGGGGAATACAAAAAAGCCATTGCCCGATACAAGTCTGTACACTCTACCAGACCCAAGATAAAACAGATGCTTTTTTACAATACTGCCAATGCCTATGTTCTGCTTAAAGAGTATGATAAAGCCAAAATGTATTATACTAAGGCATTACAGTTGGGGGAGGATACAGATGCTCTGCACAACCTGAGTCTGGTAGCCCTTTTGGAGCAAAAAGCAAAAGCCGACCTTGGTATCTCCCACCCCAAATCACAAAACTCCGATGCAAGCAAAAGTGAGTCGCAGGAGAGCAGTGATGAGAAGAAGGAACGTGACGAAGATCAGCCAAGCTCAGGGTCGGGTACCGGTGGAGAGAGTAAAGAAGAAAAGTCGGACAAGACAGAAAAGAAACGGCTCAAACTTGACAAAGATGCCAAGGCACAACCACTGAGTTCTAAAGTCTATGAACTCATCAACAAAGGATATATACGTGAAACACAGCCTTGGTAAGGGGGTTATACTCTATCTCTTTTTGACTTTGACACTCCTCCTTGCAGAGGATTTCTCCTACACTTTCAGTATCAGCAATAAAACCCCTTACATTAAAGAACCTGTCCTGATGACCCTCGATCTAAATCAGACCAATCATGACATTGTTCTCTTACTTAATTTTGATCTCAAAAAAAGCCCGGATTACGACTTTCAGAGACTGGATGTCAAAGAGACCGATACCCACCACGATACCAAAGTACACTACACCTATATTATCTACCCGCTCAAAGCCGGTACGATCCGCCTGACCTTTGACCTGCTTAAAAAAGTAACGACTGACGAGAGTGTCGCTTACAGTTTTTCGGGAGACAGGGACAATGTCAAAGGACTTGAAAGCAAGGACAGTAAAGTAATGCTGCCGCCACTGACACTGCAGGTCAAAGCTTTGCCAAAAGGCACGGACATTGTGGGTGATTTTACTTTAAAACAGACCTTCAATAAACACAAAGCCAAAGCCTATGAACCGATCCCTTTTAACCTGACCATCTCCGGAGAAGGGTATCCTCCTCTGTTAAATGACATACTTCCCAAAGAGCTGAATGTGACCATCTTCAAAGAAAAGCCCATTGTAAAGTTTGTACATAGTCACACCGGAAGCAAAAGTACGATCATCTACCCAATGGCACTTTCACATAAAGAGAGTTTTGACCTGCCGCCCATTGTTATTAAAGCGTTTGATCCCAAAACGGAAAAACGTTATGCTCTGACCGTTGAGAAACAGCATTTTGACATTAGTAAAGCAGAGGTAGAAACATTGGTTGACAAAGTTGACAACCCGGAACCCTTTTCCACAGACTGGTCCTGGTTCAAAAGCCTCTTGTCCTACCTGCTGGTCTTTGCCGCAGGCTACTTGAGCGCATTGACGGTCAAGTGGCAAAAAAAGACAGCCCCTGTGAATGTTGATCCTCTGATAGAGAAGATCAACACAGCAAAGGATGCCAAAACACTTTTACAGCTCCTGATCGCAACGGACAGCAAAAAATTTATGGCTGTCATCGAGAAGCTGGAAAACGGTTTGTACAAAAAAGGTAAGATCAATTTGAAAGCACTGAAAACAGAAGCAAGGGAGGCAGTATGAGCAACACAGAAATAGCAAAACTCAAACAAGAGTTGAAAAAAGCGGTCATAGGTCAGGAAGTGATGATAGAAGGACTTTTAATAGGACTTCTCTCTGACGGGCATATTCTTATAGAGGGTGTACCGGGGCTGGCAAAGACCACAACCATCAATGCCCTCTCCAAGGCCCTGGGACTGGATTTTAAACGTATACAGTTCACCCCGGATCTTCTGCCTTCGGACATTATCGGTGCACAAATATACAATCCCGAAGACCATACTTTCAGCATCAAGAAAGGACCATTGTTCACGAACCTGCTTCTTGCAGACGAGATCAACCGTGCCCCGGCAAAAGTCCAGTCTGCCCTGCTTGAAGTGATGCAGGAAAGACAGGTCACGATCGCAGAAGAAACATTCAA
>CAZCBU010000089.1:0-4683 GCA_964496995.1 uncultured Sulfurovum sp. | reverse complement strand
TAGCCAATACTACTATTGGATATTTGCGTTATGACTCTTTTACAGGTACTTCGGTTAATGAATTCGAAACGGAGTTCACAAAATTCAAAGAGAACAACATTACAGACCTGATCATTGATATGCGTTACAATGGAGGAGGGTCTGTCGATGTGGCAAGTGCCCTGCTCGATAATATCACCAATCAATACAGTGGAAAGAGACAAGCCTATTTTGACTGGAATGAAAACTATCAATATAAGAATTCCAGTATCTCTTTCGGTGATGTTGAGCCCAATGATCTAGATATGAAGCGTGTCATTTTCCTGGTAACAAAAGATTCAGCTTCTGCCTCTGAGCTGGTCATCTCTGCACTGAAACCGTATCTCGGAGATGCCAATATTGTAACGATCGGCGAAGCAACACACGGCAAACCTGTCGGAATGGCTGGTAAAGCCTATGGGAGTAATTTCTATTTTCTTATTGATTTCTATGTAAGAAATAATGCAGGGGAAACAACCCCACTTGACGGGATACCTGCAACATGTACTGCTGAAGATGACTTGACACATTTAATGGGTGATCCCAATGAGACGATGCTTAAAACTGCGGTACACTACTTAGACACAGGAAACTGTCTATAATTAAGACGCATAGGGATATAATATCCCTATGAAAAACCTCAAAAATGCCCTGCTCCTCAAACAGCTTTACCTCCTGAAACAGTTGGGATACAAATATACCGCACTCACACCATTCAAAGAAGATGAACCTGATCTGAGCCTTCCCGATACACTGGACAAACTTAAAAAACAGGCCATGGAATGCCATCTCTGTCAACTGAGTAAATCCCGTATACATGTGGTCTTTGGAGAAGGGAATATCAATGCGGAGCTTATGTTCGTAGGAGAAGCACCCGGTGCCACGGAAGACAGTTCCGGAAAACCGTTCGTAGGACGTTCAGGTGAACTTTTGACTAAAATGATAGAGAACGTCCTGGCCTTATCCAGAAGTGAGGTCTATATTACCAATATAGTCAAATGCCGGCCCAGGAACAATGCCGAACCCACACCGACAGAAGCCCATACCTGTCAGCCCTACCTCTTAAAGCAGATAGAACTGATCAAACCCAGGATCATCGTAGCATTGGGCGCTACGGCCTATCACTACTTGTCAGGAGATGACAGCAATATATCCAAAGTACGGGGAACGGTAATTCAGAAAAAAGAGTATATACTTATTCCCACCTATCATCCCAGTTATTTACTGAGAAATCCAAGCGCTAAAAAAGAGGTCTTCGAAGACCTGAAAATGATCAAGGGGTTACTCTAAAACAGAAGTGCCATTCCCGCGCAAAGCGCAGGAACAAAAAGAGATAGAGATCAAGCTTCTCTTGCTTTTGTGATGATCTCTTCCACGATAGAAGGATCTTCAAGGGTTGAGATATCCTGAGTAATAGCCTCACCTTTGGCAATTGAACGCAAAATTCTTCTCATGATCTTGCCTGAACGTGTTTTCGGCAGACCCGGTACTTCAATAATATGGTCAGCTTTTGCAATATTGCCGATCTCTTCAGCAAGTAATGTATTGATATGGTTTTTGATATCTGCATTGATATGTCCGTCTTTCAGAACAATATAGATAAAGATCGATTCACCCTTTATCTCATGGGGGCGTGCGACCACTGCCACTTCCGCTACGGAATCATCTTTGGTTACGGCTGCCTCTATCTCTGCTGTACCCATCCTGTGACCTGAAACATTGATCACATCATCAACACGTCCTACTATGGTAATGTAACCGTCTTCATCCTCTACTGCACCATCACCAGAAAAATAGACTGGCTTGCCGTCTTTGGCTACATCACCGAAATATGCTTTTTTATAACGCTCAGGGTCTCCCCATATATTACGTATCATACTTGGCCACGGTTTGGTAATACAAAGCAGTCCCGGATCCCCTACTTCTTTTGGTTAACCTTGAAGAGAGAGTATCTCTGCCATAATGCCCGGAAGCGCGAATGTCGCACATCCCGGTTTGATCGGAGTAGCTCCGGGAAGAGGAGAGATCATGTGTCCACCGGTCTCTGTCTGCCACCAGGTATCAACAATGGCACATTTGGAGTTACCGACTGCCTCATAGTACCAGATCCATGCAGGAGGATCGATTGGCTCTCCCACTGTACCGAGTACTTTAAGCGAGGAAAGATCATATTTCTGCGGTTCATCCGCACCCATTTTATGCAGGACTCTAATTGCCGTCGGTGCAGTATAGAATTGTGTGATCTTATGATCCTGCACCATTTTCCATGCACGTCCTGCATCCGGATATGTCGGCACTCCCTCAAACATTAGTGTGGTGGTTCCTGCTGCAAGAGGACCATACACAATATAGGTATGCCCCGTGATCCAGCCGATATCTGCCGTACACCAGAAAACATCATCACCTTTGACATCAAAGACCCATTCCATGGTCATCTGCGCCCAGAGGATATACCCCGCACCTGCATGCTGCACACCTTTAGGTTTTCCCGTACTACCAGAGGTATAGAGTAAAAAGAGCGGATCTTCAGAATCCATCAGTTCAAATGGACACTCTTCTGACTGAGAAGAGATAAGTTCGTTATAGTTATGGTCTCTGCCCTCTACCCAGTCGATCTCTTCATTATTTCTTTTTACCACAAGTACTGCTTCTACACTCTCCCCACCCTCGGACAAAGCATTGTCTACAACATTCTTAAGAAGGTAAGGTTTCCCTTTTCTGTAAGCACCGTCTGCTGTGATCACGATTTTTGCCTGTGCATCTTCAATACGGTCTCTCAATGCTTCTGCAGAGAATCCCCCGAACACGATAGAGTGGATCGCACCTATACGTGCACATGCAAGCATGGCATACGCTGATTCAGGGATCATAGGCATGTAAAGTACGACCCTGTCCCCTTTTTTAATACCGAATTCATTTTTAAGGAGATTTGCCATTTTATTGACACGTGTAGATAGCTGTGCATAGGTAATATGTTCTACATCACCTCTGTCACCTTCAAAAAGAATGGCAGTCTTGTCCGCTTTGTCTGCCAGATGTCTGTCTATACACTGATTTGAGACATTGAGCTTACCATTAGTGAACCATTGGTAGAACGGTGCATTGCTTTCATCAAGCACTTTATCATAGGGTTCAAGCCAGTCTATTTTCTCGTCGGCAAAGCTTTTCCAAAAACCTTCATAGTCTTCTATGGCTCTGTTTTGCAGCTCCCAGTAAGCATCCATACTGTTTATGGCTGAATTTTTAGCAAATTCCGGATTGGGCTGATAGATCGTTTTAGCTGTACTCATGATAAACTCCTATATAGATATAGGTATATTGTATCATATATCGATCAATTATAGAATATTTCATGAGCGTTGTTATTGGAGAAAGTATGTAAGAAGACTCCCTGTGTTACACAGGGAGGTAGTATCGTCAAAAAGTTGAGCTTTAGAGGCCTTTACAGCAATTTTGGATCGTATCGACAATGGACGGGTCTTCCAATGTGGATGTATCCTGGGTTATCTCCTCACCTTTTGCAATGGCTCTGAGTATCCTTCTCATGATCTTGCCGGATCTTGTTTTCGGAAGGTCGGGTACAAAGATCATATCATCACAGAGTGCAATGTTACCGATCTCTTTTTTGATGACCTGATTGATCTCTTTCATGGTTTCAATTTCATCTGCAACATCATCATCATGTTCAACAGGTACCGACTTTAGGACTACGTAGGCAAAGATACCCTCACCTTTAAGATCATGCGGTTTACCTACTACGGCAACGGCAGCGACATTGTCATGCTTTTTGATCGCTGCTTCTACTTCTGCTGTTCCCATACGGTGCCCTGATACGTTGATGACATCATCGGTACGTCCGGTAATGGTAATATATCCATCCTTGCCATACACGGCACCATCACCCGTAAAGTAGACTGCTTTGCCGTCTTTTACCACATCACCGAAGTAAGATGTTTTGTATCTCTCTTCATCACCCCATACGCCACGGATCTGTGACGGCCAAGGGCGAGTGATACACATATATCCGCTCTCACCTTCTCCTACTTTCTCACCTGTTTCAGGGTCAAGGATCTCTGCCATGATACCAGGTAACGGCAGTGTCGCACAGGCAGGTTTGATCGGTGTTGCTCCCGGCAGTGGTGAGACAATATGTCCACCTGTTTCAGTCTGCCAATAGGTATCTACAATGGCACATTTACTGTTACCTACTTCTTCATAATACCATTTCCATGCAGGTGGATCGATAGGTTCCCCTACTGTTCCAAGTACTTTAAGTGAAGAAAGATCATACTTAGCCGGCTCATCTTCACCCATTTTGTGCAAAACTCGAATGGCAGTCGGTGCAGTATAGAACTGGTTGATCCTATGCTCTTCAACCATCTTCCATGGACGACCTGCATCCGGGTAAGTAATCACCCCTTCAAACATGACAGTTGTAGCACCCATTGCAAGAGGTCCGTAGACAATATAGGTATGTCCTGTGATCCAACCCACATCTGCCGTACACCAGTAGGTATCATTCTCTTTCACATCAAATACCCATTCCATGGTCATCTGAGCCCAAAGAATGTAACCCGCTGTAGAGTGCTGTACCCCTTTTGGTTTTCCTGTACTTCCTGAAGTGTAGAGAAGGAAAAGAGGATCTTCACTATCCATAGGTTCTGC
>CAZCBU010000088.1:0-4631 GCA_964496995.1 uncultured Sulfurovum sp. | reverse complement strand
ACTTTTTCTTTTGCTACTTCCAACATGCCTACAGAGGGGTCTATCCCCACGTACTTATCTACTTTAACAGCATTTTTCTTTGCCTGCTCATTCCAATAGATAAGGAGATCTCCCGTACCTGTAGCAACATCTGTGATCTGTCCCAATTTGCTTTGACCAAGGATCTCGAATGCCTTGTCGCACCCCTGTTTTCTCCATTGGATATCTATACCCATACTCAATACTCTGTTGGCTTTGTCATAGGTTGATGCAATATCGTCAAACATCGTGACGATCTTTTCCTGCTTTTCTTCTTTATCTGTTAATTTTTCAATGCCCACTTTGTCTGCTCCATATCATAAGATCCACATCTTTTCCTGCCTGATGTAAAAACTGTAAATTCATTGTCGTATTATAGGTTAAATTGTTGGTAGAAAGCTTAGGGGTCTGGTAAATAAGCAACCAGTCTATCTTCTCTTTTAACGCATTTAACATACCATTTCCGCCCTCTACCAATACAAAAGAAGGTGTATCCAAAAAATTTAAATCTTCAGTAAATTTCACCTCTCTCTCTCTAACCGAAAACAGCGCTATCTCCTTGTCAAATCTCTTTTCCTTTGAATAGATAGTAACATCCGGTGCTTTCCCGCCTGTAAACCTGCAATCCAGTGTTGGTCTGTCCACTCTCACTGTATTGCCGCCAATAAGCAAAGTATCACACACTTCTCTAAGTTGATGGACATGCTTCAATGAAGCCTGAGAACTTAAATACCCCCCTCCGATCCTGCCATTGGAGGTTTGCGCCAGCTTGAACAAGACAAAGGCCTTCTTCTGCCAAATGAGAAAAGGTTCCAAAAGTACTTTACATTTTTCTTCTAAAATACCAAAACTGACATTTTCCAATTTTTTCGCACCGGCATCATGTCCTTCTATAGGATCTTTTGTACCGATCACAACCCTTAACAAATGCAAGCTTTTAAGCAGTGATGCGCAGGAAGGTGTTTTCCCCCTGTGTGCACAGGGTTCAAGCGTAACATAGATCGTACACTCTGAAAAAAACTTTTGGGGTAAAGCCAGAAGAAAAATATGGGCTCTCGCTGCGTCATATCTGTCAAAATCAATCTTTTGATGTGAGATATTTTCATAAGCTGCAAGAAGTGCCAAGACCTCCGCATGCGAAGTACCCGCTTTCTGATGCGCTTCCACAGAGACCAGCCTGCCTCTATGTGTAACAAGTGCACCGACAGCAGGATTTGGATAGGTAAGCCCCTGGTATTCCCAGGCTTTGTTGAGGGCGAGTTGCATATAAATTTCATCGATATTCATAAGCAACTCCTAGTATTTATCTTCAAAAATAACTGTTGTTTGAGTCATGGTGCGACAAGTGATGCACTCAACCCCAAATGGGCGGCTCTGCCGTTTACATCACGCTAGAGTACTATGACTCAAACAGCTACCAAAACATTAATTCCAATCAAAATACGTTTTACACGTATTGAGTTCTCCATAAGAGAAACTTTCATCACCCTGTTTGGTTTCTACAACGATCCCTTTATCATCAGCAGACTTGAGTAAACCTTTCAGTTTATCTCCGTTACCCAGTTTAAGTTTGACTTTTTCACCAATAGCATTCTGAAAATGCACCGGCTTTGTCAATTTTCTTTCAATGCCCGGAGAAGAGACTTCCAAACGGTACTGACCGTTCATTGGAGGGTGCACATCCAAAAAAGGAGAAAGTTCATAAGAGATGGTCGCACAAAGGTCAAGGCTTACACCACCCACTTTGGTAATGAGTACACGATAGATCGTTTCATCAAATTCTGTGACCACTTCTGTGTCATACAATGCAGCACCGTTGGCTTCTATGATCTTTGCGATCTGTGTATCAAGATTCATCTGATTCCTCTCCCTCTTTTTTTGTACTGATCTGCTTGAACAGTTCTTCCATACGGGAAACTTTTTCAAGCTGTTCATCGAATTCAAAGGTAAATCGAGGGGCTTTGAACCAGCCTTCACTCTGCTTACAATGATTTTGGATAAATCCTGCAACGGTTCTTAACTGTCTTAATGCTTCACCCTGCTCTTTCTCAGAAAGGAAAGATTTATCAAGATAGACTTTGGCATCAGAACGGCCTTTTGAACAAACAACATCCGTCACAGAGAGACCGTTAATGCGTTCATCATCCAAAGTAGCGAGTGCTTCAGGGATGATCTCCTTCAAGACTGATTCGACCCTGTGTCGTTTGATCTCTTCGTGCGTCATGCTACAGTGTCACCTGTTCCTCAACATCTTTAAAGGTTTCGATCACATCACCCTCTTTAATGTCATTGAAGTTTTCAAGCATGATACCACACTCATATCCGTTCTTCACCTCTTTGGCATCTTCATTGAAACGTTTAAGAGAAGAGATCTTACTCTCATACACTACCACACCGTCTCGGATAAGTCTTGCTTTTGAGTTTCTCGTGATCACACCGTCAGAAACTTTACAACCGGCGATCGTTCCGACTTTACCGACTACAAAGGTTTCACGTACATCTGCCTGACCGGTAACCTCTTCAGAGATGACTGGTGACATCATACCGCCAAGGAGTGCTTTCACCTCATCAAGCAAGTCATAGATGATCGTATACGTACGGATCTCAATTCCAAGCTCTTTGGCTTTCTTTTTCACCGCACCGGTCGGCCTGACGTTAAAGCCAAGTACCACGGAATGCTCTGAAGCATCTGCCAATGTCAGATCACTCTCCGTCACACCACCCACACCTTCGTGGATGATATTGACTTTCACTTCTTCATTTCTAAGTTTCTCCAAAGAACCTTTAATGGCTTCAAGAGACCCTTGAACATCTGCTTTAATGATGACAGGCAAGGACTTGAGTTGTCCCTCCGCGATCAATGCAGAAAGGTCATCAAGTGTTGCTTTTGTACTTTTGGAAAGCTGTTTTGCTCTTTCGAACTCTGCTCTCTTTTCAGCCAATTCACGTACCTCTTTGTCCGATCCCATAGCGATCAGTTCATCTCCTGCACCCGGTACATCGTTCAGTCCGACAATGGCCGCCGGAGTAGATGGCCCGATCTCTTTCACTGAGCTTCCGTCATCAAGTTTAATCGCTTTGATACGTCCGTAAGTTGTACCCGCAATCACATTGTCACCCACATGCAGTGTACCGTTTTGAATGATCACATTCGCTACCGGTCCGAACCCTTTTTCAAGGGAAGCTTCCACAACCGCTGCTTTTGCCTCTCTGTTCGGGTTGGCAGTCAATTCCATGACTTCCGCCTGAAGTAAAATAGTTTCAAGAAGATCATCAATTCCTAATCCTGAATGCGCAGAAACAGGTACGAATTCATACTCTCCACCCCAGTCTGTTGCCATGACATCGATCTCAGCCAATTGCGACTTCACGTTGTCCGGATTTGCTGACTCTTTATCCATTTTATTGATCGCTACGATCAATGGCACACCCGCTGCTTTTGTATGTGCGATCGCTTCTTTGGTCTGTGGCATTACACCGTCATCTGCTGCAACAACGATAATAACGATATCCGTTGCCTGTGCACCACGTGCTCTCATCTCTGTAAACGCTTCGTGACCCGGAGTATCCACAAAAGTGATCTTCTTGCCGTTCTTCTCTACCTGGTATGCACCCACGTGCTGGGTAATACCGCCTGCTTCTCTGTCCGCCACTTTGGCTGAACGGATCTTGTCAAGCAATGAGGTCTTACCATGGTCAACATGTCCCATAATGGTAATGACCGGTGGTCTCTCTACAAGTTCATCTTCATCTTCTTCCACTGCATCATACGCATCAGAATAATCCAGTTCATCCAAAGGATTGACCGTAGTCACTTCTACTTCAAACTCTTCTGCAAGAATTTCAATTTCATCTTTGGACAAAAAGTCATTTTTGGTGACCATCATTCCCAGTGCAAATAGAACACCGACCACTTCACCGACTTTGCGGTTCACTTTTTCGGCAAATTCGTAGACTCTTACATTTTCAGGGATCTCTACAGAAGTGACAACATCTGTATTTTCCTCTCTGACATACTTCTTACGTTTCCCGCCACGCTTGAGTGAACGTCTATGCTGAGGACGGAAAGGCTGTCTGCCTTTGGCAGGTCCGCCGTTCGCAGCCTCTCTCTTCTTCATCTCTTCTTTACGTTTTTGTTCCTGACGCATCATCTCTTCGTAAATATTCTTGTCAGAGAAGTCAAGTAATACTACTTCTTCATTTCCAAAACCGCTGTCTATATCACCTGACATACTGTCATGGTTGAATATATCGATCTTGGTTCCCGTATCTCTTGCTTCTGCAGGACCTTTTTTCGGTTTTTTCTTCGGTACATACGGTGTTTGATCACCCATAGAGATTCTTGTACCTGCTCTGACCGGTGCAGGTTTCGCTTTTCTGACGATCTTGATACCGGTACGTGAAAGCACTCTGCGTTTAGGACGTTCTTCCGAACCTTCAGCCTTTTCCGCTGCCACTTCGGCTTCTGTCTTCTTGGAGACGACAGAGATCCCTTTACGTTTTTTCACCTCTTTTACTACGGGTGCTTCCACAACTGCTTCTTCTGAAACAGGCACTTCTTCTTTGACTGCTGTCTCTTCTACAGTTTCTGCAATCTCTTCTGCTTCTACTGT
>CAZCBU010000087.1:0-3122 GCA_964496995.1 uncultured Sulfurovum sp. | reverse complement strand
ACTAAAACAAAAGGAGAGCAAAATGAAACAAACATCATTTACTACATATTTCAATACAAGAAATGCTGCTCTCCTTCTCTTCTCTCTCCTGCTCGGCTAACGGGCGACTTCATAATATTTTACTGATTCCTTGATTGGATGACCTGTTTAACCTGCTTTGTAGGTATGACCATGTCACACGTCCAGAGGGTATTTGAGTACGATCACAATTTTAGATTGCCTGATACCCTGTCGTGGGATTTGACGTGCGATATGATCGCACCTACGGATATTATGTATAGATTAAAAAGAGAAAATGATGAAAAAAATAGAAGAAACAAACCACTGGAACCCAAAAACATATCATAAACACACTGCTTTTGTATCACAGTTGGCATTACCTGTGGTAGATTTATTAGCGCCTAAAAAGGGAGAGAATATTCTGGATGCAGGCTGTGGTGAGGGTACATTGGCGGTAGAGATTGCCAAATATGGTGCAAATGTGACCGGAGTTGATAGCAGTGAAGCGATGGTAGATACTGCCAGAGCCAAAGGGGTAGAAGCATATATCGGCTCAGTGACCGATCTACCGTATGATGCAGTATTTGATGCTGTCTTTTCCAATGCTGTGCTTCACTGGGTCAAAGATGCAAGAGGGGCGGTACGCAGTATTGCCAAAAGTTTGAAACCTTCAGGACGGTTTGTTGCGGAGTTTGGTGGTGAGGGAAATGTGAAGCATCTGATCGATGCGATGGAAGCGGTATTTGCCTTGCATCCGGAATTTGGTACTTTTGAGCATCCGTGGTACTTTCCGAGTGTGGAGGCATATCGTAAAGTGCTCGAATCGGAGGGCTTTGATGTAATCTCTATTGAGTCTATCCCCCGTCCCACACCTATTGATGATATCACCAACTGGTTTGATATCTTTGCCAACGGGATCACGGCACATTTGAGTGAAGAGATGCATGACTGTTTTACCCAAGAGGTCAAAGCACGTCTGAAAAAGACCAACTATACTCCCCAAAAAGGGTGGATGGCAGACTATGTTCGTTTACGCTTCAAAGCGGTGAAGCGGTAGGCTTTAGATTGTTAGTATACAATATGTAAAAAAAGGTATGCAATGAAGGATTTTGCTGTCTATCTCCGTTCTACCGAGGTTATCGATTATACCGATGAATTGGTTATGACTCAAGCCAAAATTCTTGCTGGAGATTTGGAAAAGGATGATGCGATTGCTAAAGCCTGTTTTTTATTTGTGCGTGATGAGATACGTCACAGTGGTGATGCCAAAGAGGAGGTTGTCACCTGCAGAGCTTCCGAAGTGCTTAAAAAGAAAACAGGCTGGTGTTATGCCAAATCTCATCTGCTTGCAGCACTTTTACGTGCTAACGGTATCCCCGCAGGCTTAACCTATCAGCGTCTAAGCTGTTCAGAGTATGAGCCGGGTATCTACTGTCTGCATGGACTTAACTGGGTCTACCTTGAAAAATACGGCTGGTACCGCATCGATGCACGTGGAAACAAAAAAGGTGTAGATGCACAATTCACCCCGCCACATGAAAAACTGGCGTTCATCCCGGCTGAAGATGAGTATGATCTGCTACAGAATTTTCCCGATCCGCTTCCGGAAGTAGTTCAAGCGTTGCGTACCAATCGTAGTTATGAGGAGATGGTAAGAAATTTTCCGGATGTGAGGGGTAGGTGAATGTATAACTTATGATATTGATCTCTTTATGTGCTTTAAAAGATATGTTTTGAGATGCTCATAAGTAACTATTTCCATGATAGGTTTTACTATTCCTTCAATATCAAAAGGGTCCTCTTCTTTTGCCTCAATAAGCTGCATAATTTGCTTTGGCAGATAGGTAATGCGATAATGAATGATCGTATCGATAAAATCTTTACCTGTGTATCCACAATTTTTCATAAGATAGACTATATCATAAAGATCTCTGATCTTGTTTCTGTCAAGCAGCAATAAAGACTTGAGCTTGAAAATGCTTTCAATAGAAGCGATACGTAAGTGTCCCAGAGTATGTCTATTGTCATCTTTTAATATCTCCTTCTCATAGATATTACTTGAAGGATTAATGACAAAATCAACTTTTATCCCATTGATAATATAGCGCTTCATAACTTCAGTGATATCTCCACCTTCATTGATAGCTGTATCTATGATACCTTGTTCAAATTCCAGAGAGATTACCTCTTCAAAGTTTTCCAGAAAATCAAGTTCCGGTAATGTATCAGAAAATGGAAAACAGATATCAAGGTCAAAACTCTCACGGTGTGAAAGATGATAGGCCAGAGCAGTGCCACCTATGAGTATGGCCTTGTGCTCAGAAAAGAGAGGGATATTCTTAAATCTATCAAGCAGTGCCTGTGTTTGTTGATTGATCATGCGTGTGTAGCCAAAGTATTGTCTGTATAAGCCAGAACATTCTGAATGAGTTTATCTGAAAGCTTATCTTGATGTTTCATCAGTGCAGCCAGTACGGTATCTTCGCCAAAGAACTCAATGAATTTTTTTATGACAAAATCATTATAGGCACGTTTAAGTGTAGAGATGATGAAGATATCTTTTGGTACAGGCTTGGAGAGATCATTGTTCCAGAAGATCGCTTTTGGCATTCCTGCATCGATAAGTTGCCCGGCAGTCACTGTTTTAGGAGAGGCTATGGTCTGTAGAAGTACCATGGCATAGGCAGGGACTTTACCGGATTTTTTCCATCCTGCAACGGTATAGTAGGGGATATGCGCATACTGTGCAAATCTTTTTTTGTTGATTCCTTTGGCATTTAGCATCGACTCAAACTGTGCATGATCTACTTTCATAGGCTCTCCGGATATATTGTAGTTGTCATTTTAACCAATTTTTGAGTATTTGTCAAAATGACAACTATAGATTTATTCTAATCCTGAAATCTCCTTTGATGTTCGATATGATCGCACCTACAGGATTGATCTCTCAATAAAACAGAGAAAAAGAAACTAAGCCATCCCTAATCAATCCTTTAATATACTATACCCCCCTATACTATATTGGAGTATTATTATGCGTGAAAAAAAGATACTGTGGGTTATCATTTTTAACCTGATTATTATTGTTTTGGAGATACTTTTTGGTCTTGTCTCGAACTCGT
>CAZCBU010000086.1:0-3886 GCA_964496995.1 uncultured Sulfurovum sp. | reverse complement strand
AGAGGAGAGAGCAGCTTCTCTGTGATCTCCCGATGTACTTCCGGCACATAAAGTGTGGCAGGTTCAAAACCGTTAGGAGCGATGAGTGCATAGAGCAGACTCTCACGACTCTCTTCCTGGGTATCCAGACCCACGAATTCTGCCTGATCATGGATGGAAAGTTTCAAAGCAGTGGAGATGAACTTATATGCCATAAGCAGTCGCTGCGACTTGGTATGTGCAGTGACCAGTTTAGAAAAAAGAACTCTCAGTCCGCTCTTTCCCTGCTGGATATAGTCCAGCTGCATCCGTGTTACACGCAATAACGCCCGGTTGAGTCTATATTTTGGCCGAGACATCAGCATGCCTGCTTCAGCAATGGCATCACAATACTCCGAACGGAAAAAAGCAGAGTTGATAGCGATATCATCTTCAGCATTTTTACCTACAAAAGCAATGATCTTCTCTGTCTCGATCGCTCTCTCCAACTCTTTACGGTAGTAAAATATCTCTTTGACATAAGAGTAACGGTAGGTAAAATAGGTAAGCTCCATCAGCTCATAGGCATCTTCGGGCTTGGCAAGCGTCACTTTGAGTTTCTCTTTTCCACAACAGGCGAGCTCCTCTTCGCTTATCTCCTCTTCAAGTACCAAAGAGCGAAATGCCTTCAAACGTTTCTCAAAAATGAGTACCCAGCCGTCATTTCCTCTGTTTTGAAACTGCACGGCATCGGTCAGACTCTCAATGAGAAAAAAAGGCAGTCCATCCATCGAATCTGTAGGACTTTTACTGTCATAGACAGGAAGATTCTCCTCATCTACCGGCAAACCTTTGTTTTCAAAATAAAAGCTCAAACCCTGATCTATAGGTCTGCACTCAATTTTGAAACTTTCATCTTTGTCGGGAAGCAGCGCATCGATGATGAAGGCAGCCGCCTCTTCGGAAGCCAGTTTAAGCTGTTGGACCTCTTTCTCATCTGCACCAAAAAAACGCCCTGTCTGTGCGACAAATGAACGTATGATACCTATGGCACGAATGTCATGATATGTCGATAAATATGTTGTCAAATAATAATCCTCTTAAGTGTCCAAAATACTTCACTCTGAAATGTTTCTTAATAGATAGTTTAGCTAAAAAAATTGAAGTTATTTTTACATCACCTTAATACGCTTTATGTTACCCTCACATTACAATTAATAAAGGTTTTTTATGCTGCTTCGTTTTTTTATTATCTTTCTCTTTATTCCTCTGTTTCTTTTTGCCAATGCTCCCAAGCCGTTGATCATTACAGGCGATAAGGACTACGCTCCCTTTACCTACCTTGACAGTGAAAACCAAGCACAGGGACTTTTAGTGGAGGTGTGGAAAGAGTGGGCAAAAGAGAACAATACCACAGTGAAATTTGACTTGAAAGAGTGGCGGCAGAGTATTGATGCAATAAAGCATAAGGAGGCAGATATTCACAGTGGGGCCTATGCAGATGTGCCCGGTACCTATAGAGCAAAAGCGATCTACAGAAGTGAAACCTCTCTTTTTGCACGTAAAGATTATCATTTAGATCTTCATTCACAGCGTGTGGGTGTGATCGATCCCTATTTTGGAGAAGTGCTCAAAGGTGATTACCCTGACATTACAATTGTAGACTATGACACGTATGATACACTCTTCGCAGATATGAAAAATAAAAAGATAGACCTCTTTTTTGATACAAAGCAGGCAGTTCTTGATGCAAGCAATATGAGTTCTGTCAAAACTCTTTTTGGTCTGGTACGTCATTTTAGCGATACGATACATGCACTGCAGCAGGAGCGTGGTGCTTCAGCAGGGTTTATCAGTTCCAATGGTGAGAAATTTCACAACACATTAGAGAAGATCAGAAAAAAGAGTGATGAGCAGATACAAAACCTTCTCATCTTTTTCAATCTTAATGCTACTTCACTACAGCAGTATTTCAATGAAGAAGAATACACTGAGTTAAATACAAAGTTCAATCATCTTTACCTTTTAAGAGCGAACATCGATGATTTAAATATCAGATTTTCCAAAAGCTATTCCAAATACACTCAGCATATTGCCTCTCTGCTTCTAAATATCGCTGATATATCGGATAAAGTTGAAAATAAGAAGATCCGAGACGGCTTATATGTTTACTCTACACTACTCATGTACAAAGAGAGTATTGGACAAAAAAGAGCAGCATTAAGTTCACTGTTTTCAAAACATGATTTTTTACCGAATATTTTTGAGTACTATCTGACAGCAGATACCCAGGAAAAAATTTACCTAAAGACATTTAAACACAGTGCCAATGAAAGTACTATCAATTTCTATAACAAGTCTATGGACAAAGATCTGCTCGCGAAGATCAAAGCCTATGAAAAACTGGGTATAGACAAATTGCACGGAAAAGAAGTAGAGGTCAATCCTGAAAAATTCTTTGAAGACATTAGTAAAAAGATCAATCAGGCCCAAAAAGTTGCGGTCAGATTGGCTCAAAATATCATGCAGGATATCGATACCCTGCAAAGAAATAATGCTGGTCAGCTTTCGGTGTATAACCCTTACCGGGTCATCCCATTGTCAAAACTCTACTTTTTTGACATAAATCCTTTAGCTATTTCACCTGCTTTGGCACAAAGAATCAATGAAGGTTTTAAAAAAGTCTCAAAATCAAAATTAGAAGCCATAGAAACTAAATGGCTGCCGCAAAATAGTAATTTTTACTCAAATACTATTTTTACAAAAGAAGAAAAACAATGGATACAGGAACATAAAACAGTTCATGTAGCCGGAGAGTCCGGTTGGGCACCTTTTGACTTTGTGAATTCCAAAGGGCATTACGATGGCTATGCCAATGATTATTTAAAAGAAATTGAAAAAATATCCGGTCTGAAATTTGAGATACATCTTGGTAAAACGTGGGCAGAGATCATCAAAGACTTTAAGGCAAAAAAGCTGGATCTGTTGCCTGCTATTTACTATTCAAAAGAGAGGGAAAACTTTCTTAACTGTACTTCGCCATACTTCCAACTGTCTGATTATATTTATGTCAATAAAAACAGTCAGAATATCAGCTCTTTAAAAGAGTTAGAACACAAAAGTATTGCTTTGCCTAAAGACTATGCTATTGAAGCATGGGTGAGAAAAAACTATCCGGATATAAAGATCATTAGCACTTCTAATGTTTTAGAAGCACTGATAGCGGTAGATACCGGGGAAGCTGATGCTTTTTTAGGTGACAACATTACCACAGCATATATTATCAAAGAAAATTTCCTGAACAATATAAAAATTGCAGGAGATATAAAAGAAAAGAATCCTGATAACCTGCATATGGGAATTCAAAAAGACAATCCTGTCCTGCTCTCTATCATAAATAAGTCATTACATCAGATAAGTGACAAAACCAGCGATAGAATCAATAAAAAATGGTCTGAAAAAATCGATTCTGTACTCAACAAGAATACGCTGAATATTGTGGCAGGGTATAACCGGCCTCCTTTTATGTTTGACAAAACAAGCAAAAAAGGTATAGAACTTGACCTTGCATCAAAAGCTTTGGTTTTGGCAGGTTATAAAATTGGCGACATTCAACAAGTCTCCTTTAAAAAAGCATCACACATCTTACAGAAAAATAAAAATATTGATGTCGCTGTCAGCGTAGAAAAAGTGAAAGACAGCGGACTTTTTTACTCTGAACCGTTTATAGGGTTTGACAATGTTGTCGTGACACGTAAAAAAGATAAACTCATCATAAACAGTGTAGATGACCTTGTGGACAAAACAGTCGTCACATGGATAAATGCCAACAAAATGTTAGGCTCCCGCTTCCATGAACTTTTTAAAGAAGGTGCGCCGACACGTACGAAAAAGTACAGAGAGTTAAGAGACCAGACAGAACAACATG
>CAZCBU010000085.1:0-3073 GCA_964496995.1 uncultured Sulfurovum sp. | reverse complement strand
CTGTCTTTTCATTAGCAAGCAGTGAATAATGTGCAATGGCTTTCAATGCTTCTTCTTCAAATACAAGATCGACATCTTCCACTTTCATCAATGCCTGATACTGTTTGATAAGTGAATTGTTCGGCTCAGTCAAAATTCTGTAAAGCGTCTCTTCGTCCAAAGAGTCCAACTCCACACGCAAAGGGAAACGTCCCTGAAGTTCAGGCATAAGATCACTCGGTTTTGATACATGAAATGCACCTGCTGCAATGAACAAAATATGGTCTGTTTTGACCATACCCAGCTTGGTATGTACCGTAGAGCCTTCTACTATAGGAAGTAGGTCTCTCTGTACACCTTCTTTGCTGGGATCCTGGCGGCCCTGTGTATTGGAAGAGACAGCTACTTTGTCTATCTCATCCAGAAAGACGATACCACCCTTCTCAACTTTTTCAAGAGCAAGCTCTTTGAGTTGATCTTCATCCAGTAACTCTTCACTTGCTTCCTGTGCCAGGATCTTTTTGGCATCTTTGACCGTTACCTCTTTCTCGGGTCCTTTTTTACCCATACCGCCAAGCACTTTGACGATGGACTCCTGTACCTGTATCATTTGAGGGGGAAGTCCTTCTTCAGGCATCGCAGGATTATTCGGCATGGTCACCTTGATCTTTAGATGATCCAACTCACCTTTGGCAAATTTCTCCTGCATTCTGGCAAAAGAGGCATTATACTCAGCTTGTTTCTGCTCTGTCGCTCCGACAGGAAGAGGAGGAAGCAGTTTTTCAATGATCTTGTTCTCAATATAGTTCGCGATCTTTTCCTGATTTTTCTCATTCTCGGATTCACGCACGATCGTCAAAGAGATCGCAGCAAGATCACGGATCATGGACTCTACATCTCTACCGACAAATCCGACTTCGGTATATTTACTCGCTTCCACTTTGATGAAGGGCAGATTCATCATCTTTGCAAGACGTCTGGCGATCTCCGTTTTACCTACACCGGTACTACCGATCATCAAAATATTCTTCGGTGTAACATCCTGCTGCATATCTTCACTCAGCTGCATACGTCTGTAACGGTTTCTCAATGCAACAGCAATGGTCTTCTTTGCATCATTCTGACCGATCACATACTGATCTAGATGCTTTACTATCTCTTTGGGGGTTAAATTATCCAATCGTCTTTCCTCTTATAACTCTAATATCTTGATATTCTTATTTGTATATATGCAAAGGTCACCGGCTACTTCAAGCGATTCTTGCACAAGTTCTCTGGGTTCAAGGTTCGCATGTTTATCCAAAGCTCTTGCAGCAGATATCGCATAGTTCCCGCCTGAACCGATCGCTGCGATCTTTCCATCCTGCGGTTCCACCACATCACCTGTTCCTGAAAGTATGAATATATGCTCTTTGTTAAGTACGATCATCATCGCTTCAAGCTGACGTAAATGTTTGTCCTGTCTCCACATTTTTGAAAAACCGATGACCGACTTGAAAAGATCACCTTTTTTTTCAGACAGGATACCTTCAAACATATCGAAAAGGTTAAAAGCATCTGCTGTACTTCCGGCAAAACCGGCCAATATCTTTCCTTCATACAGTGTACGGATCTTGGTTGCATTGCTTTTGAGCACCGTATCACCGAAGGTCACCTGTCCGTCACCGCCAATGACTGCTTTGCCGTCACCTTTATAGCCCAGTATCGTAGTTGCGTCAAACATTGCTATACGCCTACGACTTCTACTTTAAGTGCTGCATGGATCGCATGTCCAAGCTTTGCATCTACTTCATGAATACCTGTAGATTTCAATGCTTTTTTCAGATTGATATGTTTTTTGTCAAGATCAATATTGAGTTGTTCTTTGATCGCTGCAGAAATATCTGCATTTCCTACAGAACCTTTTATCCCTACCGGTGCGGACTGCTTTTCTATTCTGATCGTAGCCCCTTCCAGGATCTTCTTCTCTGACTCCAAACGCTCAAGTTCCTCTTTTAACTCTTTTGCTCTTCTCTCCTGCTCCGCTTTCCATTTCTCAACGACTTCAGGTGTCGCCAACTTTGCCAAACCTTTATTGATCAGAAAGTTTTGACCGTATCCGTCTTTTACCTCTTTGATCTCACCTGCTTTTCCAAGTGTTTTTACATCTTTTATCAATAATACTTTCATTTTTTATCCTCGTATAGATTTATAATTCCTAATATTTTATCGAAACTTTACTAATAGATGATATTTATTATTCTAGCTATGATACAATCAGCAAAAATTTAAACGGATATCATTATGTTTCAAGCATTTAAAATCGACCATTTAGAACAGTTTCCAAAAGATCTGGAAAAGCTGTTGGACCGACAGAGAACTGTCATCAAAAGTATTACAGAAAATGAAGACACAGAGTATGTTAAAGTGCTCAAACCAATGCAGGATCTTGACGAAGAGTTGGGACTCTTTTTTACACCCCTCTCCCACCTCAACTCTGTGATGAACTCCGATGAGACACAAAAAGCCTATGAAGCATCTCTGCCCCTGCTCTCGAAATTCTCTTCAGAGATCGCACAGAATGAAGCCCTCTTCAAAAAGATCGAGCAGATAAAAGCGGAGGGTGCAGAAGCAAAAACTGTCGTCTCGCATGAGATCAGAGATTTTGTCCTCTCCGGTGCAAAACTTCCCGAAGAGAAGAAAAAAAGAATGGAAGAGATCTCTTTGAAACTCTCAGAACTCTCCAACCATTTTTCCCAAAATCTGCTCGATGCAACCAATGCTTTTGAACTTGTCATGACAGATGAAAAAGATGTAGAAGGCATGCCTCAATCCGATATTGATACAGCCAAAGAGGAAGTGGATGGAAAAACTGTTTACAAATTCACACTGCAGATCCCCTCATATCTTGCCTATATGACTTACGGGCCAAACCGTGAACACAGAAAAACCATCTCGAAAGCCTACAGTACCAGAGCGCCTGAAAATGCCGATATTATTGACCAGATCCTTGCACTCAAACAGGAGAAGGCCAAACTTCTTGGGTATGACAACTATGCACAGTATGCTTTGGAGACCAGAGATGCATCTACACAGGAAGAGGTACTTGGATTTT
>CAZCBU010000084.1:0-4135 GCA_964496995.1 uncultured Sulfurovum sp. | reverse complement strand
GAGAATTCTCGAGTATGAGGGCATCTCCTTCTGACTCCACCACAATATATTCCAGGCTTGCGGCTTCAAACAGCATTTTAATGATACGTGTACTTTGTGTAGTGTTGGGTGTAAAATCTGGTGTGAATCGCCAATAGCTTTTGATCCTGTTTTTGAGATCTTTGGCTTTTCCTACGTACAGCAGTTTGCCTTTTTTATCAAAATACTGATACACACCGGGTGTAGAGGGGAGGTTCTGTATGGTTGTTTTCACTGAATGTTTTCTTTGATAATGGCTTTTGTCTCTTGAAATTTTTCCTGGATCTCACTGTCCATATCATCCAGGTCAAACTGGGCTGAAGAGAGTTCATTGTAATAGGGCACCGTTGTTATTTCAGGCTCTTCTTTTATGATGGAACGGTATTTGCTGTGAAAGACCACTACTTTGTCGGCCTGCATCATTTGACACTCCGGATCGAGTGAAGCTATTTGTGTTAATAAGCTTTTTAATAAATCTCTATTATAATTAAGTTCCATTTTAAAGCCGGGATGTGTAACGGCTATGAAAAGTGTATCATTTTTGATGTAGATGAAGGCAACAGCATTTTGCCATTTTTTACCCAAAAGCGAAATGTACTTTTTGTAGCAGTTCTCCTGCTTTAAATATCTGAATTGAGGTTGGTTGCTAAGATGAGACAGAATCACAGACGCTTTTTTCATGTTTTTATTATAACATCTGTTTGCTGTATGGCACTGGCAGGATGTGGACACAAAACGGATCCGGTATATGTTCCCGACAGTAATACAACAGCAAAAGGCTAAGTGTGGAAAAATATGATGTCCTTATAATCGGTGCCGGTATTGCCGGGCTGTATGCTGCGATGCAATTGCCTAAAAGTAAAAAAGTATTGGTTGTCTGTAAAGATATCCCTTGGGAGTGTAATACTTTTTATGCCCAGGGAGGTATGACCACAGCCCTGAATAAAGCGGATATTCCCCTGCATGTTTCAGATACGATGGCGGCCGGTGCTTACCATAATAATAAAGAAGCTGTAGAGATCATGTCTGAAACTTCTGTTGAGACCACTGCAGATATCATTGCACAGGGGATGGCGTTCGATAAAGATGAAGCAGGTAATATCCTTTACACCAAAGAGGCTGCACACTCTGTAGAGCGTATCATTCACGCTGGTGGGGATGCTACCGGGCGTTATATGCACTATTTTATGATGGTACAGAACAAACACCAGTTACAGAAAAACACCCTGGTCTATGATCTTCTGATTGAAAATGGGAGATGTTACGGTGTCAAAGCGACGGTCAATTATGAGCCGACGACCATTTACGCGGATGATGTGATCATTGCTTCGGGAGGTGTTGGTTCACTCTATGCCTACAATACCAATTCACGTACGGTTTCTGCCGATATTCACGGGATCTGTGTGGAAAAAGGGATCGAGCTTGCCGATATGGAATTTATGCAGTTCCACCCGACCGTTTTTGTGGACACGCCTTATGCCAGAAAACTGCTTTTGACAGAAGCGTTGAGAGGTGAAGGGGCACATGTGGTGGATGAAAAAGGAAAACGTTTTTTATTTGATTATGATGAGCGTGGTGAGCTTGCGAGTCGCGACATTGTTGCACGAGGTATCTTTAAACACAAGCGTGAAACAGGTATGCAGACCTATCTGGATTTTTCCATGTTCGAAGAGGAGTGGTTTGAACATCGATTTCCAAATATCACCCGGACATTCGGTGCATTGGGATATCACTTTCCTGAAGACAGAGTTCCGATCTCTCCGGCATTTCATTATGCCAACGGAGGTATAAAATGTGATACCTATGGCTGCATACCGGGAATGGAAGGACTTTATGTCATTGGTGAAGCGGCAAGGACCGGGGTACACGGTGCGAACCGTCTTGCTTCAAATTCCCTGCTTGAGGGTGTGGTTTTTGCCAAACGTGCAGTAGACCATCTTCTATCCAAAGGACATCAGCTTGTAAAAACACCTACTTTTGAGAAGGATTATGGTAATATTCTGCACAAAGAAAATGATAAGATCTATAAGCAGAAACTGCGTCAGGTGATGTGGGATGATATAGGGATCATCAGGACAACAAAAGGCTTGCATGAAGCAAAAAACCTGATCTATGATATGAAGAATCATGAGATAGGGCGATTACTTCAACTACGTCTCAATACAGCCTCTGCCATAGTAGAAGCCGCACTTGCACGTACAGAGTCTTTGGGTTCACACTATATAGAATCTGACAAAGATGTATAGAGAAGTAATCTATTACATTCAACAAACAACAGCAGGAGAAACAATGCACGAACAATTACATTTAACCACCACTTGGGTAGGGATACTTTCCTTGGCCCTCTTTGTGATAGCCTATTACTTTATCGCTACAGAAGACAAGTATCTTATCAATAAAGCCAAACCTGCACTGCTTGCAGGTACAGGTATTTTTATGCTTATCGGGCTTTACTTTGCCATCAATGGTATAGACGGGCATCACTTGGAACAGGAAGTTGAACATCTTATTGTTGAGATTGCAGGGATCTTCTTTTTCTTGATGGTTGCGATGACCTACATTGAGGCAATGATAGACAGAGGTGTTTTTTCTGCTTTGCGTTATAACCTTGTTTCTAAAGGGTATAGTTATAAAAAACTTTTTTGGGTCACCGGTATTTTAGCATTTTTCATCTCTCCTGTAGCAGATAACCTGACTACAGCACTGATCCTTTCCACTGTACTTTTGACCATTGATAAGGAAAATAAAGGATTTTTGGTACCGAGTGCCATCAATATTGTCGTAGCTGCCAATGCAGGTGGGGCATGGTCTCCATTTGGTGATATTACAACACTGATGGTATGGGTTGCAGGAAAAGGTGATTTTACAGAATTCCTATTCCTGTTCCCTTCAGCCATACTGGGTTGGGGGATCACAGCCTTTTTGTTAAGCCGTTTTGTCCCGGACGGGAAACCGCCTTTTCATGCAGATGAGAAAAAAGAGGAAATTGCTGAGGGTGGTAAACAAATTATCGGTCTTTTTGCATTGACGATCGCTATGGCGGTTGTTTCTCACCAAGTGTTGCATTTGCCTGCAATGTGGGGTATGATGTTTGGTTTGGCAATTTTGAAGATGTATGTTTATAAAATTAACAGAAGTGCATCCGAAACACAACTCAACGCCTTTTCCTGGATAGCAAAGATCGAGAATGATACACTGCTTTTCTTCTTTGGTATCCTGGCAGCCGTCGGTGGACTTCACTTCCTGGGATTCCTGGAGTATTTTACTGCTCTTTACAGCCAGTTCGGTGCCACAGCAGTGAATATAGGGGTAGGATTCCTCTCTGCAGTTGTGGATAATGTTCCTGTTATGTCAGCAGTACTTAAAGCCGATCCTAACATGGGAGTGGATACACAATCCCAATGGATGCTTGTAACAATGACAGCAGGTGTCGGTGGAAGCCTTATCTCTTTCGGTTCTGCAGCAGGTGTCGGAGTGATGGGTAAGATGCACGGTATCTATACTTTTTCGGCACATATGAAATATGCATGGACAGTCTTGATCGGATACATCGTATCTATTATTATCTGGTATGTACAATTTGAAATACTTCACATAGGTGCCCATCATATGTAAGGTCTTTTCCTTGTTCCCACGGTTTCTGTGGGAATGAGATTTTTACGATTTACATAAATAAGTTTTTGAAAAAAGATTTATTTATATAAATACAAGGAAACAACCCATGAAACAAGTACCTATTTTAGTCTTAGACTTTGGTTCACAATATACTCAACTCATTGCCAGAAAACTGAGAGAATCCGGTGTCTATACCGAAGTGGTACCTTACCGTGAGAGTATTGAAGACATTAAAGCCAGAAAGCCTCAAGGTATTATTCTCTCGGGCGGACCGGCTTCCGTCTATGCAGAAGATGCCTATAAACCTGATGAAGGTGTGTGGGATCTTGGATTGCCTATTTTAGGTATCTGTTACGGTATGCAGCTTATTACACAGCATTTTGGCGGAGAGGTTATCGCAGCGGATCATCATGAATACGGAAAAGCAAAACTGAAAATAGAGAATGATTCTTCTATTTTCAAAGGTATTGCAGATAACTCTACTGTATGGATGAGTCACGGA
>CAZCBU010000083.1:0-15962 GCA_964496995.1 uncultured Sulfurovum sp. | reverse complement strand
TTCGGGTGATTCCCCCTCTTTTTCCCATGCCAACAACTCATTTTCACTCATAACCTCATTGTCTGAAGCAGCAATACCCAGCTCTTTGGCTATACACAAGGCTGTATTGGGATGATCACCGGTGATCATCACTACTTTTATACCTGCGGTCTGTGCTTTTTTTATGGCGTCAGGACTCTCTTTGCGTACAGGATCCATAATGGCGGCAAACCCCAGATAAGTAAAATCCTTAAGATTTATCTTTGATTCTTCTTTACTCTCTTTATAGGCCAATGCGATAGTCCGATACCCTTTATATGCCCATTCATCGACACTTTGCAATATCTGTTTTTTTTCTTCTTCTGAAATGCTGCAGTGTTCAAGTACAGTCTCAGGAGAACCTTTGCTGAACTGAAATCTTTTTTCAGCCTGTTCCATCATCACTGCAGAAAATCTGTTTACGGGTTCATAGGGTATTTCATCTATTTTTCTATAGGATTTTGAACCGGTGATATACAATTCATCTGCATTGGCTGCGAAACGGGCCAATGCAATATCCACCTGATCTCCAAAAAAGTCTATACTGCCTTCTTTTTTCTTTTCATAATGCATTTCATTACATAACACTGATGCCAGATAGACTTTATCGTGTACATCATTTAAAGTATTGGTATCATATACCTGGGTAGGTGATATGAAGTATTCTACACTTAATCTGTTTTGTGTAAGTGTTCCTGTTTTGTCACTTGCTATGAGCGTACAGGCACCAAGGCCTTCAATGGCTGCGAGTTTACGTACAATGACATGACGTTTTGACATGGCCAAAGATGCAGAGGTCAGCGCAACCGTAATGGCTACAGGGAGACCTTCGGGAATGGTTGAGACCGCCAAGGCCACAGAGAACAGGAATAGTGCATAAAAAGAGATACCTTTTAACAGACCTATAGCAAAAAGCATAAGTACCATGACTCCTATAACGATAGAGATAGTGAACGACAGTTTTTCCATTTTTTCCAGTAAAGGAATTCTGGCTTTACTTTTTTTACTGAGTAACTGTGCTATTTTCCCTGCTTCAGTGTCTCCTCCAATGGCAGTGACGACTCCCCTGGCTCTCCCGCTGGAAATATAGGTCCCGGCAAAGAGCATATTTTTCTTATCTGAGAGAAGGAGTTTAGGGTTGTCGCTGACAAAGTCTGCATCTTTAGTGACATCGCGTGATTCACCTGTCAACAATGATTCATCTACCGTAAGATTAGATGTTTCTATAAGCCTTATATCTGCAGCTACCTTTGTACCTGACTCGAATATCAGTATATCCCCGGGTACTATGGTATGGCTGTCTACTTCCTGTATAAGACCATCTCTGATAACGACTGCATTGGTTTTGATAAGGCTTTCAAGCAGCTTTGCCTTCTTTGATGCAGAATATTCCTGATATGTACCGATGGCTGCATTGAGAAACAGAACAAATAGAATAAAACTGGCATCGGTATATTCACCAATAGCAAGTGCCATAAAGGCAGCAAGGAGCAGTATATAGATAATGGGACTTCTGAACTGTTGTAAGAAGTGTTCAAAAAGTGTTTTATCCGGCTTGGAAGGCAGAATATTCGGGCCGTATGCTTCTTGTCTTTTACTGACTTCATCATTGTCCAGTCCACTGGGTGTAGTCTTTAAAATGTCAAGTGTTTCATCAATACTTTTAGTAAAATAATCCATCACCTACCTTTCGAAAGAAAGATTTTTACAAATACCTTTCTTTTTTATACCATGTTTTTTTGTACAGTCTACTAAAAGTATATACGATCCTTTGAATAAATATAATCTAATGAAACTACATAATTATAAAAAATATCAAAATTAATCTTATCATTAAAATAAAGGGAGTAAACTAAAACAGTGTATAGGAGTTCTTATGGCAACATTACAATCATTTGGAGCGGCAGAAGTGGTCACAGGTTCCTGTCATCTTCTACAACTACAAAATGGGATCAATCTTCTGATAGACTGTGGTATGTTCCAGGGGCAGGTAGAAGAACGTAATTTCCTTGCTTTCGGTTTTGATCCTGAAGAGGTGGATTTTTTACTTATTACCCATGGACATCTTGACCATGTAGGTCGAACACCAAAACTGGTAAAAGAGGGCTTTAAAGGTACTATTGTCACACATCGTTCGACCATGGATCTGGCAGAGGTCGTAATGTTGGATTCTGCACATCTTATGAATGAAAGTTATAAAACACGCTATAGAAAAGCACAACGCATAGGGAAAGAAAAAGAAGTACAAAAACCTCTTTATTCTGAAAGTGATGTTCGTTCTGTTTTTCATCGTGATATGATATTTGCATCATATGATGAACAGATAGATTTGGGCAATGGTATTTTTGTCAATTTTAAAAATGCCGGGCATATCCTTGATTCTGCGATCATAGAGATCATGTTTGAAGAAGATGGTTTGAAGAAAACAGTTGTTTTTTCAGGTGATCTGGGAAATGATGATGATCTCGTCATGCCTTCACCTGACAGCATAGAAGAAGCTGATGCACTATTTATAGAATCGACCTATGGTGACAGAAACCATAAAGGGGTCAAAGAGAGTGACAGTGAATTACAGAAGGTCATACTTGACACTTTTAAAAATGGCGGTAATGTGCTCATTCCTTCTTTTGCAATAGAAAGAACCCAGGAGATCTTATGTCTGCTAAAACAGATGTATGATAAAGGTGATCTACCGGTATGTCAAATATTTCTTGATTCACCTATGGCGATACGTGCCACAGAGATATATAAACGATATCATGAAGAACTCAGTGAATGTTGTAACAGATTTTTGGAAAAGGACGGTACTATTTTTGATTTTCCATATCTACACTATACACCCAGAATTCAGGATTCTATGAAAATAAATGCTGAAGATTCCCACTGCATCATCATTGCCGGAGCGGGGATGTGTAATGGTGGACGAATACTCCAACATTTTAAACATCGTTTATGGAATGAAAAGAATGCACTGGTATTTGTGGGTTATCAGGTTCAAGGTACACTGGGACGTAAAATAGTGGATGGAGAAAAAAAGATCAAAGTCTATGGTGAAGAGATCATTGTCAAAGCAAAAGTACATACCATCAACGGATTCTCAGCACATGCAGACCAAAACGGCCTCATCAACTGGATGGGCAAGTTTAAAAAACTGGATAATATTTTTCTCATTCACGGAGAAAGAGGTAAGCAGGAGATCTTCCAAAAAGAGATAGAGAAATGTTTGCATAAAAAATCACACATTGTCAAATATGCAGAAAAGATCGGTATATAGATCAATCAATATGATAACTATTTATTTAGTGTGACACTTTAGACTTTCTGCCTTAATACTGTGCAGACGGTTCAGAATATGTTCCATTTCTTTCATCTCTTCCTTATACTTTGTTTCAAGCATCGCTTTTTTATCTTCCATCATTTTGATCTGCTTGTCGATGTCTTCAGGAGAAGCATGACAGTTTTTTGCAGCTTCTCTCTCTTTGTCCAGGACCCAGTCCATGGCTTTTTTCATGAATTCCATCATTAGATAAGTCCGAGTTCCGCAAGTATGCTTTTTACTTTAGGTGAGAGTTCACTCAGTTCAGCCATAAGTGCTTCCCAAGCCTTGTCCTCTGCATACCACGCTTCTATACGCTTCATGGAATCACTTTTTTCATCCTGACTCAATGCATCGGATTTGTCTATATTCTCTTTGATCGTTTCTAAATGTTTTAAATTACTTTTACTCATTTCTTATTCCTTAATATTGGTTATATTTTCCAGATTCTATCTCTTTTTTGAGTTCATTCATTGCTTTTTGCATGACTTCATAAATGAGTTCAGCTGATCTTCTGTCATCATTTTCAGGGATATCCCAGTCAAATATTTTCATATTTGTTTTGAATACGGCTCTTAATTCTGCAGTGATCTCACCTTGCATTTTTTCTATTTCCTGTTCTTGTGGAGTCATAATTATCCTTATGTACTAGAGTTTTTAGTGATTATATAAAGCAAGAGGGCAGCATCTCCACCTCTTGGTGTGGAGATGCCAAATAGTGTAAAATGTTTATTTCAGAGTTTTCTTTTTATCTGCTTCTGACTCTTTTTTAAATGCTTCTGTTTTCATCGGTGCTTCTGCTTTGTCTTTTGCTTCAAGAGCCTTTACCTCAGCATTTGCATCAAGTTTTTTTGCATCTTCTGTTGCTTCTTTTTTAAATTTAGCCATATCCTGTTTTGCTTTGAACTCTTCTTTGGCTGCAACTTCTTCCACTTTGGCTTTTGCTGCTGCTTCACCTTTTACTACATCTGCCTGTAACCCGGATACTCCTGCCAGTAAAAATGCTGCCAATGTTGGAATTAAAATACCTTTTTTCATACTACGATCCTTTTAATTGAATTTTCTTTAAGCAATTAATTATAACACAAAAGAATAACGATTATTAAACAGAACAAACAAAAAGTACATTTTTGTCTAATATTCTCTATTAAATAAAGAACCTCTTACATATCTTCCGTATATAAGTTCAAATAAGAGTGAGATAATGATAAAAGTCATAAAGATCACAACTGCTCTGGGGTTGGATGTATAGGTATGGAACATCAGGGTTGCAAGTGCCAACAGTGTCAAAATAGAAGAGATGACAAGAATGAAAGAAGAAGCACGTATCTCTTTTCTTAGCTTATAAGCAGAGATATTGACGATAAAAAAGAGTAGCAGAAAACTGGCACTTCCTATAATGGCGATCTCTGTCAGGTTGATGGTATTGGCAAGAATAAGACTGAAAAGCGTTGTATAGAGTACACCATTGAAGGGAACATCCCTTTTTGAATCCATCAGCAGTTTTGGAAGCTGACCGTCTTTGGCTATGGTATAGCCCAGTCTTGCATTGCCGTAAATGGTCGCATTAATGGCTGAAAAGGTGGAGAGCAGTGCAGCGGAAGCAACAATGATAAACCCTGTATGTCCCAAAGCAGGTTTGGCTGCTTCTGCCAGTGCATAATCTTTGGCTTTCACCAAAACTTCTTCGGAAACAGAACCTACAGTAATGATGGAGATCAAAATATAAAGCGTGATCACGATCACTACGGAAAGGTAAAATGCTCTCGGAAGATTCTTTTCGGGGTCTTTAATGTCTTCGGCAGCATTGGCAATGAGCTCAAACCCTTCATAGGCCACAAAAATGATCATACCGGCAACCACAATGGAAAGTGGGGAACTCCAGTTCTGTGGAGACATTCTGCCAGTATCGACATAAGAAGCACCCACAACAATGACCAGAACAAGCAGTGATACCTTGATCACGACAATGACTGTTTCGGATTTTCCGACAAAGGAGGCAGAGACAAGATTAATAACTGCAGGCAGGAGTATGGCTCCGGAGATGAGTGCATGGTTCAGAAGTGTACTTTGATGTGTAAAAAAAGTCTCTCCGTAAGATGCAAAGGCTGTGGCATAGAGTGATATGGTCACAAGGTAACTCAGCCACAGCATGAAGTTGACAGACCCTGAAAGTATATTGTCTCCAAATGCCTTGTCTATGAAGGTAACGGTGCCCCCGCGGCTCTGGTATGCAACAGAGAGTTTGACATAGGAGTAGGCTGTAAATATCGCTACCAGTCCTGCAACGGCAAAAGCGATAGCTGTGGCACCATGTGCCAGAGAAACAGCCTCCCCGAGTACAGCAAAGATACCGCCACCGACCATACCGCCGATCCCTATAGATACCGCTCCGAGTAATCCTATACTTCTCATCTCTTTTTCTTTCCGTCATACAGTGTATATTTGATCATATTTTACCCTTTATCTCTGCGCTATATCCAAAACCCGAGACCGATCGTCACGATCCCCATTACATCATACCCCGCATGATCAGTTCAAAATAGGCTCTGCGCATGAGATGGAGATCGATCGCCCACCAGATCCATTGGGGTTTGTCAAGACTGAAAGGCAGGGTAGGGGCAAGGCCGTTTTTGTTGTACTCTGCCAGAAGGATCTTTCCGTATGCAGTTTTGACGGGGGCAACACTGTATCCGTTATACTGCATAGGCAGTTTTTTGTTTTCAAGGTGTGCTGCGATGTTGTCTTGAAGTACAATTCCCTGTTCTCTGGCAGCACCTCCACTTTTGCCTGTATTCAGACCGACCACATCTCCCATGCCGAAGACATTATGGTACTTAGGGTGCTGCAGTGTCTGTTCATCGACCTGCATCCATCCTTTAAGTGCTCCTTCCTGAAAAGCAAGGGGTGAATCCCGTAAGACTTTCGGTGCCTGCATAGGGGGCGTAATATGCAGGAAATCATAACTCTGTTCAACTGTGCCGTTTTTAGTTCTGAAAGTGGCTTTTTTTTGTTTGACATCCACTTTTTTCAGTGTATGACCATAGTGTACTTCCATGTTTTTTGATCTGCTGATCTCTTTTTTCAGCACTTTATCTGTCAACGGAATGCGAAATAGAGTCTTCTCACTTTTATAGAAAGTGAACTGTACTTTTGTATGCAGATCGACCCCTTTCTCCACACCGTTTCCTTTAAGCATATCGTTACAGAGAAAAAGTATATCAAAAGAGGTGTTTTCTCCTTTGATGGCAGTATCAGGTTCCGTAAAAAGCACTTTAAGTTCAGAAGAGACAGCTTCTCTTTTGATCTGATTGAACCACATTTTTGTCACGATGGCACCTTTGGACTCTCCCTTTTCAAGATCATTCAGATACACAGAAGTGATACCGTGTTTACCTATGTCAGAAGCTTTCAATCCTGCTATTTGTGAAAAGTCGTATTCACATCCCAAAGCAACAATGAGGTAGTCATAGGCGATCTTTCCACTTTTGTCTGTAGTGAGCTGATCGTTATCGGGGTCAAAGTGTATGACTTTCTCTTTTAACCAGGTAACATTTTCAGGCAAAAGGTCTGCGGTCTGTCGTTTATTGTCATATTCAGTATAGAGACCTGCTGCCACATAGACTTGACCGCTTTGGTAAAGATGTGTTGTATTGGGAGCGATGAGAGTGATCTCTGCATTTGGTGTTGACCGGCGTAAACGGGCAGCGGCTATCATGCCTGCTGTACCACCGCCTGCGATCACGATCTTTGCATGTTTATGACTTGCAGGTACAGAAAGTTTTGTCTCTGCTTCAAGCCTGGTGTGGCTACCCATCATAAAAGAAGCAGAGCCAAACCCCATGAGTTTCAGTGCATCACGTCTCTCTCTCAGAGGACTTTTTTCTGTATGCATATTAGATGACATCTTCATTGTATTTCCTTCTATAGTAGCGCAGAACAAGCATTTTAACCGCATCATTAAATACAAACCAGACAAGTGCATAGACCCACATCCAGAGTGCCCATTCCCATCCGATCGCTTCCATAAGTCCAAAACCGTAAACGGCTACAACGGTTCCCAGTACACGACTGAAGAAAGTGGCAGTGAACAGTGTCCCTGATGGCCACGGTCGTTTCCAGAACCAGTCATCTATACGTGTATTGTAAATGGTACCGTGCCCGGCAATGACCAGTTTCGCAAAAAAGACCGACTGTACAAAATCAAGTGGGAGATGCATGAGAGAGATGAGTATCCAAAAAAGCATAAAAGAGGAGATCACGCCTGCCAGTCCCAGCCAGCTTGCCAATATGAAAACCTCTTTCATGTCCCATCTTACAGGATTTTCCCGTACTTTTGTATTGTCATAGGCAATGGTCATGATAGGGATATCATTTAAAAGTGCGAGAATGATGATCATCAATGCTGTAATAGGATAAAAATCATAGATAACGATCGCCAGTGTCATGAAGATGATCACACGGATGGTCTCGGCAATACGGAAAATGGTATAACTTTTCATCCGCTCAAAGATCTGCCTTGCCTCTTTGATAGCATCCACAATGACCATCAGACCGGGTGCCATGAGTACTATATCGGCAGCAGCACGTGCTGCATCCGTTGCACCGCTTACTGCAATACCGCAGTCTGCTTTTTTAAGGGCCGGAGCATCATTTACACCGTCACCGGTCATTCCTACAATATGGTCTGCTTTTTGCAACTCATCGACAATGAAATATTTATCTTCAGGAAAAACCTGTGCAAAGCCGTCTGCTTCTTCGATCAGTCCAACAATTTCGGATTCATGCTTTTTAACACTCCCCTTGGGAATAGGCATATTGTAAAGTTCTTTTTGTACTTTTTGGATAATATTTTTGACCGTATTATCAATTTCATCTTTTGATGCATCAGGATGCAACGACTCGGTAATAGAACGTGAAAGGATTTTCGAAAGATAAATATACTCCTCTATCGACTCGCCTTTAAGTGTATGAATATTTTCTATTTTGTCACCGATATTCAACATTGAGGCAATATATTTGGCCACGGCGATATTATCACCTGTAACCATTTTGACAGAAATGCCTTTCTCTTTTGCTTCGCTGATGGCTTCCCTGGAATCTTCACGGGGAGAATCGAACAGAGGAATAAGACCGACAAAGTGATACGCATCTTCCTCACATTTTCGAAATCCTACGCCTAACGTTCTAAATCCTTTTGATGCAAAATCCTCGACCTGCCTATAAGCTTTTTCTTTATCGAATTCTTTATCGTTGCTTTGTTCCAGGATGACCTGAGGGGCACCTTTTGTGTAGATCAGTTCACAATTTTCTCCCTCATAAATTCCTTCTGTTCTTTTATGTACAGGATCGAACGGAAGAAATTTTTTGGGACGGTTTTTGCTTAATTCGTTTTCCAGCTTATTTTGATGTATATAATCAAAAATAGGTTTTTCAATGGGATCCTGATTTTCTTCTTTGCTGGCAAGTGCTGCAAATACCATCAGTTCATCAGCGGTATACTCATTTGCTAGATAGGGGTCTGCCAAACTCATTTTATTTTGTGTAAGCGTACCCGTTTTGTCGGAACAGAGTATATCCATTCCTGCGACTTCTTCAATGGCTGCAAGACGAGAGACTATCGCTTCTTTTGCTGCCAATGCACGTGCACCTATGGCCATGGTCACTGTCAGTACAGCAGGCATGGCGACCGGAATGGCAGAGATGGTCAACACCAGTGCAAAAATAAGAAGATCTACTGTCGGCTGGTTGGTTTGAATACCGTGATAGATAATGATCGCGATCATCAAGAGTGTCAAGAGTATGAGGAAATTACCTACTTTGATGACCATTTTCTGAAAATGGCTTCGCTCTTCTATCTGGGCTTTTGCCACCAGTCCAACGGTCTTACCAAAATACGTATTTTTCCCTGTACCTGTTACACGTGCGATCATCTCACCCTGTTTGATGATCGCATTGGCATAAAGATCATCACCAGGTACTTTATTTACAGGCAGAGATTCACCCGTCAGTGCAGCCTGATCGACAAGAAGAAAGTCACCGCCACCGAGTAGTTGCACATCAGCAGGTACGATATCACCTATTTTAACCTTGACTATATCATCCGGTACGATCTCTTTGGCATCGATTTCATTCCAGATATCATCACGAAATACCAGTGCTTTTCTTGCCAATTTCTTTTTAAGCACCGCGATCGCATTGAGTGCTTTGGATTCCTGATAAAAATCAACAAAAGCATTGACGAAAAGTAATATGGTGATCACTGTGAAATCTTCCCAGCGCTGTACCATGGCTGAAAGAATAACAGCCACTTCTATCATCCATGGAATAGGTCCCCAGAAGCGTCGGAAGAGCCTGTGTCCCCAGCTCTCTTCTTTCTCTTCAATGGCATTGGGACCAAACTTTTGAAGGCGTTCTTTTGCCTCATCACTTGTCAGTCCTTTAACACTTATATTTGATGTAGTTTCCTGATCTTTAGGTATAGAGTCTTTTTCAGTATCATTTTGACTGTTTGACATACCGTTTTCCTTTTTCCTTTTTTAATCCATTGCTTCTTAAGTATTGCCATCTCTTTTTTTGATGATCTGCAAACTCTGATCTGCCATCTCAAACTCTTCATCTGTCTCTATTCTCAGTATTTTAATATGCCCTTTATCTCCGATGAGGGTAAGGTCCTTTTGATTTTTTTCGTTATCAAGTATGATACCGAGCGCTGCCATATTGGAACACACAGCTTCTCTTACCTCAGGAGAATTGGCTCCGATACCACCTGAAAAAACAATGGCATCCACATTGCCGAGCAGTGCGATATACGCACCGATATACTGTTTGATCCTTTGGCAGAAAATATCAAACGCAAGTTTTGCATTTTCTTCTCCATTTTGCATTTTTCGGATGATTATTTTCATATCATTAGTGCCGCATAAACCTTTAAGGCCACTTTGATGATTGAGCAAATGGTCAAGTTCTTCAGCGTCATAGTGGTGTTCATTGAGAAGATAAAGCAAGATCCCAGGATCAATGTCACCACTGCGTGATCCCATGACAAGGCCTTCAAGCGGGGTGAATCCCATGGATGTTTCTATGCTTTTCCCATTTTGAATAGCGGTAGCACTTGCGCCGTTGCCCAGATGCAAGGTGATAAGATTACAGTTTTGCAGGGATTTCCCCAGAAACTGTGCACTCTCTTTGGCAAGATACTGATGTGAGATCCCGTGAAAGCCGTAACGTCTGATCTGCATCTCATCATAGTAAGACTCCGGCAGGGCATAACGAAAAGAGGAAGCTTGCATACTCTGGTGAAAAGCTGTATCAAAAAAGGCTATTTGTATGACATCCGGAACAAGATGCTGCATCGCTCTAATACCTTCGAGATTAGCCGGATTATGCAATGGTGCCAAAGGGATCATCTGTCGTATCTGTTCTGTCACAGTTTCATCGATCAGGGTGGGTTCGCAAAATACCGATCCTCCGTGTACGACTCGGTGTGCAACAGCTTTCAGGCTTGAAAAATCTTTTAGAATGCCTGCTTCGTTCAACTGTTGTATGATCAGTTGTAAGCCTTCTCTATGGTTGGAGCATTTGACTTTTTCCTTTATTTTGTTGAGGGAAATAAAACTCTCTTCTTCAGCGATCTTTTCCACTTCTCCCGAGGCAAGCACCTGTACTTTTTGATCCATATGAAAAAGTTTGTATTTGATCGATGAACTGCCGGCATTGAGAACAAATATTTTCATGATGTTCTTTTCCCCTCTGCAGCTTGAATAGCGGTAATAGCAATGGTATGTATGATATCTGCAAGTTCGGCACCGCGACTGAGATCATTGACCGGTTTTTTAAGTCCCTGTAAGATCGGGCCGATCGCAATGGCATCAGCACTTCTCTGTACGGCTTTATAGGTATTGTTACCGGTGTTCAGGTCCGGAAATATGAAGACCGTTGCATTACCTGCGACTTTACTCTCCGGCATCTTTTGGGCTGCGACTTTAGGATCGATAGCCGCATCATATTGCATTGGACCTTCTATCATGATATCCGGTGCCAATGTCCGGGCGATGTGCGTTGCCTGGCGCACTTTATCTACATCTGCCCCCACACCGGAATCGCCACTGGAGTAAGAGAGCATAGCAACCCTGGGTTCGATACCGAATGTTTTGGCTGTTTTAGCCGAACTGATAGCGATATGCGCAAGTTGCTCGGCATCAGGATCAGGATTGACCGCGCAATCAGCATAGACCAGTACACGGTCATCAAGTAACATAAAAAAGAGACTGGAGATCAATGCAATATCGTCTTCTGTTTTAATGATCTCAAAGGCCGGTTTGATCGTCTCTCTGGTGGTATGTGTGGCACCGGAAACGATCCCGTCAACATATCCCAGATAGAGCATCATCGTTGCAAAATAATTCGTACGGCTCATCATATCCCGTGCCATCTCTCTGATGATGCCTTTATGTTTACGAAGCTCATAAAAGGTATCGACAAATCTTTCCATATGTTCCCAGGAGTCAATGTCAACGATCTCTGCTTTGGAAAGGTCAAGACCCAAAAGACTGCAGCGCTGGCGGATACTTTGTGGATTTCCCAGTAGCGTGATATCGCACAATCCCCGACGCAAAACATTGTCCGCAGCACGCAATATCCTTTCATCGGTACTTTCAGGCAGTAAAATACGACTTTTAATAGCCCGGGCTTTTTCATATAACATATAGGTGAAACGTACCGGTGTCATTGTTCTGGGTGCTGCCAGTGAGATTCTTTTTTTGAGTATCTCCATATCAACATGGTCATGGAACAGGCCCAGTGCCAAAGCAATTTTACGTTCACTGTGGAGTGTGATCTCTGCTGATACATTTTCTACTTTAAAAGCAGCACTTTGAGTATCTGTATTAAGTGCTATTATCGGTAAGATAGGTATATCCGTTCCTCTGATCAGGGTATCGATTGATCTTGCGGGCAGGGTGTCTCCTGTCAAGAGTATGCCGGCGAGAGAAGGATAGTTGTGAGAGAGATTGGCTAAAAATGTGCCTACGAGTATATCACTTCGGTCAGCCGGAACAATGATCAGATCTCCCTCTTCAATATAGTCCAAATAATGTTCCAGCATCATCGCGGCTATCTTGCTGTCAATGACAGTTCTTTCCAACATTGATCTGTCTTTTGTCAGCAACCTGGCACCGGTCTGTGAAACAATGTCAGCCATTGTCGGTTGATTAAGTTCGGGGATCTCAGGTAGAACAAAAAGGCAAAGTGGATCACTGTTTTCCTCTTTGAATATGCTAAGCATTTCCGGAGGAACACGATTGAAAAAAATGCCAAGTAAAGGGATACTGTAGCGGGATGCGGCATGTTTTGTATATTCAATAGTTGTTTTAGCTTCTTCGATCGTTTGAAGGGTATGGCCATTGACTATTTCAAGTACAGGAATTTGAAGATTTTTGGCAATATTGAAATTGAAAGAAGCATCTATCAATATATCATCATGTGTATCGTGTATACCTTGACATAAAACAAAATCATACTCGGACAATAAAAGAGTATAACGTTCCAAAATTTTTTCATAGAGTGTCTGATTTTGCTCTTTTGCCAGCAGTATTTTGGCTTCTTTTATGGTCATGCCATAGGCTGTTTCAGGCGCTTGCTTGAGTTTGAAATATTGGGTGATGAATTGAATATCTGTATCATCTTCCCCCGACGAGACCAGTGGTTTGAAAAAGGCAACATCCTGTACTTCCCGTTTGAGCATCGCCATCAGGCCCATCGTGATCATCCTCATACCGCTTTTGGGAGTGTTGCAGATAAGAAATAAAGATTTACGTTGTATTATCATGGCAGGTAAATGACCTCTTCGGGTTCTACAATATGTGCTTTTTCATGCAGTTTTTCACCCATGACCTCTCTGAGTATTTCCTGTTTGTCCGCTTCTCCGTGTATCAGGAAGATACGCTGAAGACCCTCTATGCCTTTAACCCAGTCTATAATACCGTTCTGGTCCGCATGGGCAGAGAAACCGTTAATGGTATGAAGACTGGCCTGAACACGAATATCTTCATGGTATATCTTAGCCCATCTGGCACCATCTACAATATGTCTTCCAAGGGTTCCGACTGCCTGGTATCCTACAAAGATCACTGCATTTTTTCTGTTCCAGAGCCTGTTCTTCAAATGGTGCAGGATCCTTCCTCCGCTGCACATTCCGCTTCCGGCAATAATGATCGCACGGTGGTTCACATTATTGATCGCTTTTGATTCATCAACACTTTGTGTGTATTGCAAATATTCAAAGTCAAAAACGGTACCGTCACGTTTCTTGATGGTCTGGCATTCCGTACTGAGTAATTCTTCGGCATATTTATTATAGATGGTCGTTGCCTTGCTTGCCATGGGGCTGTCAAGAAAGACCTTACACTCAGGTAACTCTCCCTTATCATACATCTCTTTGAGGATACAGAGGATCTCCTGCGTACGTTCTATGGCAAAAGAGGGGATGAGTACATTCCCCCAGTTCTGCAGGGTGTTGCTGATGACACTTTTGAACTCTTTTAGACTTTCGAGTGCATCCCGATGATTGCGGTCTCCGTAAGTGGACTCTACATAAAGATAATCTGCTTTTTCACAGGCTGCAAGGTCGGGGAGGACCATATCGTTATCATTTCCGATATCTCCGGAGAAGACGATCTTTCTCTCTGTATTTCCTTCTTTGTATTGGATCTCTATAAATGCTGAACCCAGAATATGACCGGCATTTCTATAGGTAACGATAACATCCTTACAGAGTTCAAAGCTTTCATCATACTGAGGAATGAGATGTGGCAAAGCCAGAGTATCTTCTACATCTTCCTCTTTGTAAAGTGGCAAAGGTACTTCGTTCTCTTTTCCTCTACGTTCCGCTTTTCTGTATTGGGTCAGATAATCCTCTTTCATGATCTTTGCAGAGTCAAGCATGATGACCTCTGCCAGGTCACGTGTCGCAGCTGTTGCCACAAAAAGACCGTTAAACCCCTCTTTGACCAGTTTGGGAATTCTTCCCACATGATCAAGGTGGGCATGTGTTACCAACAGATAGTCAATACTTGCAGGATCAAAACCAAAATCTATAGTGTTCCGGTGCTCCTCGCGTCCCTGAAACATACCGCAGTCTATCAGTATGCGTTTACCGTTCTCAAGCTCCAAGAGGTGACATGAACCTGTCACTACCTCCGCTGCTCCGTATGAAATGACAGTTGCCATCTAGTATCCTTTCCTTAGCTTATGGTATATTACTTTATGCAAACTAAATTCTACGAAACATTAACGAAGAACTAACTCTTTGATCAAAAAGATCCATTATAAATAGATCACCTCTTCGGGTTCGACAATATGTACTTTTTTCTCTAAAATATTTTCCATGGCACTTCGTAAAATGACCTGTTTGTCCTCTTCACCGTGAATCAGGTAAATGGTTTTGAGATCATCCATCTGGGAGACCCATTTGATGATGGCACTCTGGTCTGCATGGGCTGAGAAACCGTTAATGGTATGGATGCTTGCTTTGACCACAATGTCTTCATGGTAAATTTTGACCATGCTGGCACCGTCTATGATGGTTCTACCAAGCGTACCGACAACCTGATAGCCTACGAAGATCACTGCATTTTTTTTCTCCCATAAACGGTTCTTTAAATGGTGCAGGATTCTTCCTCCGTTACACATACCGCTTCCTGCAATGATGATCGCCCGGCTTTGAATATCATTGATCTTTTTGGACCCATCTACATCCACTGTATAGATAAGTTCATTAAAGTCAAAGACCGAACCGTCACGTTTTTTGATCTTCTGGCAATTTTCACTTAAGAGTTCGGAGTAGTTTCTGTAGACTTCGGTTGCCCGTGTCGCCATGGGACTGTCAAGGAAAATATGACACTCCGGCAACTCTTTTCTGTCATGCATCTCTTTTAAGATACAGAGTAATTCCTGCGTTCGCTCTACAGCAAAAGAAGGGATGATCACATTACCCCAGTTATGAAGGGTATCAATAATGATACGTTTAAACTCTGTTGTACTGAGTTCGGCACTTTGATGGTCCCTGTCCCCATAAGTGGATTCTACATACAAGTAGTTGGCATGGGTACATTTCTCAAGGTCGGGAAGGACCATGTTGTTATTGTTACCTATATCTCCGGAAAAGACAATGGTCTGCCTGACATTGTTCTCCATATAATTGATCTCAATGAAAGCAGAACCGAGAATATGTCCGGCATTATGGTAAATGACTTCGATCCCTTCTTCCAATTCAAAGGCAACATCATATTCCGGTGCACGCCAGTCACTCTCCAGTGCTTTAATGACATCATCTTCATCATAAAGTACCGTGGTCACATCATCTTCTTTGCCCTGTCTTTGTGCCTTTTTATACTGGGTAAGAAAATCCTCTTTCATGATCTGCGCAGAGTCAAGTAAAATGACTTCAGCCAGGTCTCTGGTCGCAGAGGTGGCATAGATGGGACCGGTATAACCTTCTTTAATGAGTTTGGGTATGCGCCCCACATGATCAAGGTGTGCATGGGTCACCAGCAGGTAGTCAACCCCTTTTGGGTTAAAATCAAAAGGACCGTAGTTCCGGTCCTCTTCTCTTCCCTGGAACATACCG
>CAZCBU010000082.1:0-2768 GCA_964496995.1 uncultured Sulfurovum sp. | reverse complement strand
AAAGTACTGGTAGGCCCCTATGCATCTGAATCATCTGCACGAATTTCTCTTAAAAAAGTACGAAGGAACATCAATAAAAATGCTTTTCTCATCTCTAAAATAGAGAGCATAAAAGAGGAAATCGTTACACTTTATTGATCTCTTTTAACAGTGATGGGAACATCGCCAAGGAAGATAGTATTGACCCTCAAAGAGGTTTAAAATTTATAGTTGAGTAGAAACCTTATATTGGAAATTTCTACATTATCATTTTCAACGGGCAGTTCTTTTGCCCGTGAATAGATATATTGAAGCCGCAGTACTACATTGGAAATATTTTTACCAAAAGCCAGAGCATATGTTCTGTCAAATTCCATGGCGTGATGTTGCAGTTTAAATCCATCATCCATTACGGCAAAAACCCTTTTCCCAAAATAAGCTGCAGAAGCAAAATGCCAGTCATGATAAAGCAAATGTATCTTCAGGCCACTTGTCAGATAGGTATCATCCGCATTCTTTGTAAAGCCGTTGAGCTTTTTTTCATCTATAGTGATATATTTTGTATCTGACGTTACGTGTATCCTGTAATCATCTATGTTTAGTTTATATACCATTTTCAGATCGCTTTGGTACACATCAAAATCTTCATATTTTGTGTAGTATTGCGTAAAATTGGTATTGATATGTTTTTCGGGCCGGTATGTGATCCCTGCACCGTATGTTTTTCCGTTATCTGTAATGGCAATATTGTCATGCAGGACATGGATATAGTTGACATTCAAAGCAAAGGCATTCTGAAAGTCATAGTTGTATTTTAAAAAAAGTTTATCTGTTCGTAGGTTTTCTTTTAATGGAGGCTGTTTTGTGTCTGTATTGCCATGTTCATAGGCAAATTTGTATTCGGAATGATCCACATGGATATCGGCGCTTAACCCGTAAATGTTTCCCTCTTCTTTTTGTACAGAGTTTTTAAAGGTTTTGCTTTCAATATATGTGCCTACACTTGAGTGAACTGTCTGTGAAGTACTCCAGAGTAATGTACTGAGGCCTAATAAAAGTATCTGTTTTATCAATATGATTCCCTAAATCTGAACATTGAGTTTTTTGAACTTATGGAACTCTGTAGCTACCTTGACTTTCTGTAAATGGAGAGGATCTACAACTTTTGGGTTGACAAGAAACCACCCTAAAACAATATTGATCCTGTCTCCTTTCCGGATTTTAAAGTCATAGATGATTGACCTTTTTTCATTGGCTTGTATCATCGTATTTTTCACTGTTTCGGTTGCTGCCCAGGGCATGGCAGGTTTGCCATTATGTCCGATAACTCTTGCGAACTTTATCTCTTTGAGTGTGATGATCTCTTTGGCTCTTTGTACGCTGACCTTCAGGACCGCCTGTCGAAGAGGGTGGAGTAGCAGCGCATGAGATGTACGGTTATCGATGTTGACAATAAAATTGTCTATTTGTCGCAGAAGAGAGATATCTACATATTGTGTGAGCATATTTGAGTGAAAATGGCTTCCTGCAAAACCGTGAAAAGCATGTTTTTCAGTTTCATGCATGTCAGAGACAGATCCTGAAACTTTTGGCATATGACAAGAGACACAATTTGCGCCATTGAGTTCATTGTCTATATTGGTAGAACATACATTCAGTCCGTGTTTATTCATTTTGTGAGAGTGACACCCTATGCAGACATTTCCGTTTTGTATGTGTATGTTGTTCTCAGTTTTGATGCCATGGTATGGTGACTTTATAGTATTCTTAAGTGTACCGAAGTAATTCTTTTCTTCACTGTTTATGATATTTGTATTGTGTTTTTTATGCAATGCTATACTTTCAATACGATGGCAGTAGGCACAGCTTATACCCTCTTGATGTGTCCTGTTTTCTGCCAAAGGAAGTGCTTTTTCGCCTTTGGTTTTCATTTTATCCAAGTTGTCTGCAGCAGGTGTGTGGCACTTTCCGCATCCATAGCGTTCCTGTTTTATATTTTGAGGATGTTTTTCCCAGACTGAAGCATGGATGGGGTCTTTTTGAGGTGTTGAGTTGGCATGCATGGATCCTGTAAATTCATCATGTATTTTACTGTGGCAGGCCTTGCAATCTTCACTTGGTGCATAATTGTACACTTTGTCATTGGCCGACAGTACCAAGAACGGCATCAGTAAAGCTAAAAATAATTTCATAAAATCCCTTTAAATAAATTAAGATGGATTATAACTAAAATAATTTAGACAAATATATAATATGTTTTTTCGTGCCATTTGTACTTTCCCGTATATCTTGCAGTCAGTGAAGAAGAGAAGATCTATACGGCTAAAGAGAATAAGTGCTACAGACAGGATATTCAGGAGATGATCTTCATATCAAAAAAGAGTTTGGTACCGAGACTCACAAAAAAGATGGGACCAAAAACAACACTTTTTTTAAGTTTTAACAGCAACTTGGGTATAATATTTGCTTAAATCAATAAAAATCGGGCCCCGAATGAATTTTGAAACCTACCCTTTTGAGAAACTCAGTACGCTTCTTGAAAATATAGAACCAAATCCCCAATACTCTGCACTCTCTTTGACCATCGGTGAACCTCAGTTCTCTACACCTCGGTTCATCCTGAATACTTTGAAAGAGAATGTTTCACTTCTCAATAAATACCCTAAAACGGCTGGAGAAGCTTCTTTACGTGAAGGGATGCTGACCTATCTTGAAAAACGTTTTGACCTTCATCTGGATAATACCCAGATCATCCCTACTTTTGGAACAAGAGAAGTACTTTTTAACTT
>CAZCBU010000081.1:0-6844 GCA_964496995.1 uncultured Sulfurovum sp. | reverse complement strand
CCGGATGATCTTTTACTGGCAAACAAAGAGTATCTTCTGGAACATTTTATCGGAGACGTGAATGAAGGGTGAGACCCAGTCTGTCCATCTGCAGAAGATGATGCAGCAGCATAAACGCTATCCTGAATATGAACTTGCGCTTCCATCTTTCTCGATAAAGAAGAAGAATCTGAAAAAAATGAGGCAGGGCGATGTGCTTCTTTTAGGCTTGGATTTTCTTGATCTTGTACTCTTGGAAGAGGGAGAGGTCTGTGCAAAAGTCACAGTGGAACATGTCTCTGAATCACTTAAGTTGCGCATTGTTTCTTTAGAGGAAAAGCCTGCAGACAAGCATGATAGTAAAAAATATGAGAATATACTTTCGACTTTTTCAACACTGCAGATAAGAAAACTTGAAGTCGGTCACAAAGTAGAGGTCCCTGCATCGGAGATCAATGAAATAGCGCTTTTTTCTCATCAGAGAAAATGCTTTAAGGGTCTGTTGGTTACGGTAGATGATGAGATCGCAATAGAGATAACAGAGGTGTTGAATGAAAAAAGGTAAAGTACTTGTAGGAATGAGCGGGGGTGTGGACTCCACTGTCACAGCTGTTTTATTGCAAAAAGAGGGTTATGAGGTGGTAGGTGTGTATATGAAACTGCATCATAAACCCGGTTATCATGAAGAGAACTACAGCAAAGCACAAGAAGTGGGGGAGTATCTCGGGATCAAGGTACATTTTCTTGATCTGAGTAAAGAATTCAATGATGAAGTCTACGAATATTTTGTCGAGAGTTATAAAGAGGGCTTGACCCCCAATCCCTGTGTCATGTGCAACCGTACCATCAAATTCGGAAAAATGGTTGAATTTGCTGATACACTCGATATCTATCATGTGGCTACAGGACATTACATCAAATGTGACGGTGATTTCATCTATATGGCTGAAGATCCAAACAAGGACCAGAGCTATTTTCTCTGTGAAGTGAAAAAAGAGGTGTTGCCAAGACTTATATTCCCGTTGGGAACCTGGATCAAAGAAGATGTAAAAGCCTATGCGGCGAATATTGAGGTATTAAAAGACTTTGCAACACAGAAAGAGAGTACAGAGATCTGTTTTGTGGAAAATACCTATGATGAAGTACTCTCAAAACATATGAATATCGATATGCCGGGAGAAACACTGGACTCTGAAGGGAATGTGGTCGGTACACACAAGGGATATATGCATTACACGATAGGGAAACGCAGAGGCTTTTTTGTGAACGGTGCACATGATCCGCATTTTGTACTTGAGATCAAACCTGAATCAAATCAGATCGTAGTCGGTACAAAAGAGAAGCTTGAAGAAAATGCTTTTGAAGTCAAGCAGATCAACCTTTTTAAAGCTTTGAGTGAGTTTGACTGTACGGTCAAAGTGCGTTACCGTACACAAGCGGTTCCCTGTCATGTTGTCATTAAAGAAGGCAGAGCAAAAGTGACACTGGGTGAGCCTGTATTTGGTTTGGCAAAAGGACAGATAGCGGCATTTTACGAGGAAGATAAATTGCTGGGCGGCGGAGTGATATGCTAGCGTAGCGGTTTAAAGTAAGAAATCAATTTTTTCCCTTATGCTTTTTATGTTTGTTCTCTTCACGTTCACGTCGGTGTAGTTCTTTCTTCTCTTTTTCACTTTTAACGGAACGCACCCATAAACGGTTTAGAATGAGGTAGATGATCCCTGTCACTACAATGGAATAAAAAGCGGTACCGACATAAAGTGGTAGAAAAATATCCCCGATATTGGTTTTGAACCACTCCACGGTGAGTTCAATATCCTGAATACCCTCCTGACCCAATATAAAGTTTCCTGTAAGATATTCCATATAGTACATAGGCGGCATGGTAACAGGATTACTGAGCCAGACCATTGAGATGGCAATGGGCACATTGAATTTGATAAAGGGTGTGGTGGCAATAACAGCGAGCATTTGCATAGGCATGGGTATGAATCCCCAGAAAAGTCCTACTGCAACTCCTCTGGTCACGGAACGTCTATTGATACCGAAGTAGGATTTCGGAAGTTTGTATTTCTCTAAAAAAGCGTCTATCTTACCTTTGTCTGATGATTTTTTTTTAAAAACTTTTCGTATCATTGAAATCCATATGCCTTTATTTATGATGTAAGTGTAATACCCCCTAGCTTTAAATCCCCTTTTTATCAACATTTGTGTAAAATACGCGTAACTAAATTATGCATAAAGGTACAATAAATGAGTGGATATATGATTTTTTCCGGAACAGCTAACCCTGAACTTGCTGCAGAAATTGCAACTTATCTCGAGATGCCGCTTTCCGAAGCTAAAATCAACCGTTTTTCAGACGGTGAAATTTCTGTACAGATCAAGGAATCAGTACGCGGTAAAGATGTCTTTATCATCCAGCCGACATCTGCTCCGGCAAACTCCAACTTGATGGAACTGCTGATCATGACAGATGCCCTGAAGCGTTCTTCTGCAAAATCCATCACAGCGGTTGTACCATACTATGGGTATGCGAGACAGGACAGAAAAGCGGCACCAAGAGTACCGATTACCGCAAAACTGGTTGCGAACCTTATTGAAACAGCAGGTATCACGCGTATGGTGACCGTAGACCTTCACGCTTCACAGATCCAGGGCTTCTTCGACATCCCTGTCGATAACCTTTATGGTGCGATCCTTTTTATGGATTATATTAAAGCTAAGAATTTTCCAAACCCTGTGATCGCTTCTCCTGATATCGGCGGTGTGGCACGTGCGAGATATTTTGCATCCAAGCTGGGACTTGATATGGTCATTGTTGACAAACGTCGTGAAAAAGCCAATGAGTCTGAAGTGATGAATATCATTGGTGATGTTGAAGGGAAAGATGTTATCCTCATTGATGACATGGTAGATACAGCTGGAACGATGGTGAAAGCAGCTTCTGCCTTGAAAAAACTGGGTTCGACCTCGGTGATGGCATGTTGTACACACCCTGTACTTTCCGGACCGGCCTTTGACCGTATAGAAGAGGGTGATCTGGATGAACTGGTCGTAGCAAATACCATTCCTATGACAAGACACTCCAAAAAGATCAAAATGCTTTCAACTGCAACTATGTTGGGCGAAGTGATCAGAAGAGTACATAACAACGAGAGTGTGAACTCTCTTTTTGAGGCAAATACGTAGGAATAGCGTAGGGTCGGTTCACCGACCAAAAAAGTTAAAATTGATATTGGTAAAAGTGGTCGATGAACCGACCCTACATTTCTAGCAATAGAATGTAAAAAGAAGGAACAACATTGGCAAAAGCAGTACCACAGAAAAATATACGTAATTTCTCCATCATCGCACACATAGATCACGGAAAATCAACATTGGCAGACCGTATCATCCAAGAGTGCGGGGCGGTCTCTGACAGACAGATGTCTGCACAGGTCATGGATACAATGGATATTGAGAAAGAACGCGGTATTACCATTAAAGCGCAGTCTGTACGTTTGGACTATGTGAAGGACGGAGAACATTATATCCTCAATCTCATTGACACTCCGGGCCATGTGGATTTTTCTTATGAAGTAAGCCGTTCTCTGGCTTCCTGTGAAGGTGCTTTGCTTATTGTCGATGCAGCACAGGGTGTAGAAGCACAGACCATTGCCAATGTCTATATTGCCATTGAAAACGACCTGGAACTTCTTCCTGTGGTCAACAAGATCGACCTGCCTGCTGCAGACCCGGACAGGGTTCTCTCTGAATTGGAAGAAGCGATCGGGATCGATGCAACCGAACATAACCTTGTTTCTGCAAAGACAGGTGAGGGTGTAGCTGAACTGATCGACAGTATCGTTGAGCGTGTACCTGCACCGCAAGGAAAAGAAGATGCACCGGCAAAAGCGCTTATCTACGATTCCTGGTTTGACAACTATCTGGGTGCTCTGGCTCTGGTACGTGTCTTTGAAGGAAGTATTAAAAAGCGACAAACCATCAAGATCATGGGAACCAAAGAGGAGCATCAGGTACTTGATATGATGTACCCGAATCCTATTGCACCGATCAAAACCGATGAGATACGAACGGGAGAGGTCGGTATTGTTGTGACGGGACTGAAAACAGTAGAAGGGCTTCAGGTCGGTGATACCATTACCGATGCCAAAAACCCAACAGCAGAGATCATTGGTGGTTTTGAACCGGCTAAACCTTTTGTTTTTGCCGGTATCTACCCCATAGAAACTGACAAGTTTGAAGAGCTGCGTGATGCCCTCAATAAACTCAAACTCAATGACTCCTCTTTGAGCTTTGAACCGGAGTCCTCTATGGCGCTTGGTTCAGGGTTTAGAACAGGTTTTCTCGGTATGCTGCATATGGAAGTGATCAAAGAGCGTTTGGAGCGTGAGTTTAACCTTGAACTTATCGCTACGGCACCTACCGTTGTCTACAGAGTACTACAGACAAACGGAGAAGAGTTTGAGATACAAAACCCATCTGAACTCCCTGAACCACAAAAAATCGACAAGGTTTTTGAGCCCTATGTGAAAGCAACTATTTTGACACCGCAGGAGTATTTGGGAAACCTGATCAAACTGCTTAATGACAGACGCGGTATTCAGATCAAGATGGATTACCTGAATGAGACACGGGTACTTTTAGAGTATGATATTCCTATGAATGAGATCGTGATGGACTTTTATGATAAACTCAAGTCTGTTACCAAAGGGTATGCAAGTTTTGACTATGAGCCTATTGGTTTTAGAGAAGGTAACCTTGTCAAACTGGACATTCGTGTGGCAGGAGATGTAGTAGATTCACTCTCTATTATCGTACCTGAAGACAAAGCACGTACCAGAGGGCTTGCTTTTGTGGCACAGCTTAAAGAACTTATTCCTAGACAATTATTTGAAGTGGCGATCCAGGCGAGTATCGGTAACAATGTCATTGCCCGATCCAATGTGAAATCCATGGGAAAAAATGTTACGGCCAAATGTTACGGTGGTGATATTACCCGTAAGCGTAAACTTTTGGAGAAACAGAAAGCAGGAAAGAAACGTATGAAATCCATCGGTAAAGTACAGGTACCTCAAGAGGCCTTTATGGCTGTTCTGAAGTTGGATAGCTAATGGGAATGGGTTGGGCGATACATTTACACCTTCTGGCAGCCATTTCATGGATAGGCGGTTCTATTTTTATGTTCGCACTCGGTGTGAGCATGCGAGATAAAAAGGCACAAAAAGCCGTCTATCCACACATCGGGCCGATCTTTGGCTACTTTGAAGTTGTGGCACTCATGTTTCTTCTTGGTACGGGTTCTTACATGATCACAGACTATGGGTTGATCGAGCTTCTTTTTACAGATTATCACTCTGAGGTCATTGATGCCTTACGTACAAAACTCTGGATAGTGTTGGTTCTTTTGATCGTGACCGCGATCCATTTTGTCATTGCACTTAAAACCAACAATACAGAGCGTACACATCTTCAAAATCTTATTTCACGCGGTTCATCTATGCTTATTTTCTTTCTGAACCTTTTTGTTCTGCATTATGCGATGGTGATCAGGGATATTCTTTAGTATCCTTCTTCTCCGTCTGAAACCCTTCAAGCTCCAATATTTTTTCATATACTGTCAAAAACCGGGAATATTCTGTACATCTCTGCCCATTTTGGGATATACTTAGAAATTAAAGGAGTAGGGTATGAATGACAGGATCAAAGAGATGATAGAAGAGATCGAAACCATGAAAAGGAAACTTGGGGAAGAGATAGTCAAAGAAGAAGAGCATATCAACTATGAGATCCACAATGGTTATATAGAATTTGAAAAAGATATATTTGACAGGCAAAAACAGAACATGATGCATCTGTGGGACTGGTTCAGAGAAATACCTTTGCTGCAGTTACTCTCCGCACCTGTCGTGTATGCGATGATCATACCGGCAGTCATGTTGGATTTGATGCTTTTTATCTACCATAATGTGGTATCCCGGGTATTCAAGATCGAATTCGGGAAACGCAGTGACTATATTGTCTTTGACCGTCAGTATCTTGGATATCTGAATGTGATCGAAAAACTGAATTGCGTCTATTGTGCCTATTTCAATGGTGTGATGCAGTATGCATCTTCGATCGCTGCCAGAACAGAACTTTACTTTTGTCCCATCAAACATGCAAAAAAGATCGCCTACAAACATGAATATTATAATGCATTTTTACCGTATGGCGATGGCGATGACTACCAGAAAAAGCTGAAAGAACTACGAAAAGATCCGGAAATTTGACTTTTCTATACTTATGTGATATTATTAAATAAACTTGAGTCAATAAGAATAAAGGTTGACAAGTAAAGGAGTCAGGATGGCTTATCACAAAAGTATGCAATATTATGAGAAAATAGAAGGCAAAGAGAAAATAAAATGTCTGCTTTGCCGTCATTACTGCCAGCTTAAAGAGGGTCAGGTAGGTATATGCGGTGTCAATAAAAATGAAGAGGGTGCACTTAAAAATCTGGTGTATGGACATCCGGTAGCATTGAATGTTGATCCGGTGGAGAAAAAACCGCTCTATCATATGCTACCAGGAAGCAAAGTCCTTTCGTTTGGAACAGTGGGCTGTAATTTCAAATGTCCGTTCTGCCAAAACTGGGACATATCCCAGGAGCACCAGATCAATGAAAAGATAGAAGTGAGTCCGGAGCAGATGGTTGAACTGGCTTTTCAAGAGGGTGCAAGGTCCATTGCCTATACCTATAATGAGCCGACCATCTTTTATCCGTATGCAAAAGATATCGGTGTGATCGGCAAAGAAAAAGGATTGAAAAATATTTTTGTCTCTAACGGTTTTGAAACCCCTGAGATCATTGAAGATATGG
>CAZCBU010000080.1:0-3225 GCA_964496995.1 uncultured Sulfurovum sp. | reverse complement strand
AACAGAGATACTCTCTCTTCTCCCACAATATTACATTGACAAAGTAGAAATTGTAGAATCAACAGATGTGATCGCTATGAGTGACCAGGCAACCAATGCTTTGAAACGTAAAGATTCATCTATTTACAAAGCAGTCGAACTTGTACGAAACAAAGAGGCAGATGCCGTTGTTTCCGCAGGACACAGTGGTGCCACAATGACTTTGGCTACTTTGAGAATAGGAAGACTTCCACATATTTCGAAACCGGCACTTGCCACGTTAATGCCAAGTACCTCCGATACAAAACCGCTTGTTCTGGATGTCGGTGCCGTAACTGACTGTACCGCTCAGAATCTGTATGAGTTCGGTGCAATGGGTGAAGCCTATGTGCAGAAGATACTGGGTGTAAAATCCCCCCGTGTAGGACTTCTCTCCAACGGTTCCGAAGAGAGTAAGGGAAATGCATTGACGAAAGAGGCGTTCGGCCTGTTAAAAGACCTGGACGGTTTTGTGGGAAATGTCGAAGGAAAAGACATCTTTAACGGAACCGTGAATGTGATCGTATGTGACGGTTTTACAGGGAATATCTTACTTAAGACAAGTGAAGGTGTTGTGACAACAGTCTTTGCTCTGATGAAGCAGCATATTCGAAAATCACTTCCTGCAAAGATCGGTGCACTGCTTATGCGAAAAAAAGTATTTGTGAACATGAAAAAGCAGATCGATAAAGATGAATACGGCGGGGCACCTCTTTTGGGGATAGACGGCTGTGCGATCATCTCTCATGGTGCTTCAAACTCAAAAGCGATCAAAAATGCCATTTTTCAGGCAATAACCTATACCCAGTCTGACGTGAATACAGTGATAGAAGAACTTCTTGCAGACAACAAATAATTGACAGGCTTTGCCTGTCAATTACCCTCCTTTTAGACCTCTCCTTAGAAAATTATGGTAAAATATGGGCACTAAATAGTTAAGGATAACTATGTCAAAGACAAAACCAGTTTACGCATCATTTCGAGCTATAGGTGCGTATGTACCTGAAAAGGTCTTATCCAATACCGATCTGGAAAAGATGGTAGATACGACGGATGAATGGATCGTTAAACGTACAGGGATCTCCGAGCGTCATATTGCAGCAGAGAATGAACATACAAGTGATATGGGTGCCAAAGCAGCCCAACTTGCTATAGAGAGATCAGGCGTTGCCAAGGAAGAGATCGATCTTGTGCTGTGTGCCACTGTAACACCTGATTATTTCAATATGCCTTCGACAGCATGTGTGATCTCGGACAAACTCGGTATCAGCAATGTTCAGGCATTCGATATTTCTGCAGCATGCAGCGGGTTTGTCTATCTCCTTTCTGTAGCGAAAGCTTTTATTGAGTCGGGTATGAAAAAGAATATATTGGTGGTCGGGGCAGAGAAATTCTCTTCCATTGTGGACTATACGGACCGAAGTACCTGTATTCTTTTTGGGGACGGTGCAGGTGCAGCAATAATATCGGCAACAGAGAATGCGGAAGAAGGGTTTATTGATGTTCATGCCAGTGCAGACGGTTCCTATGCTGATTTTCTGGTCACACCGGCTCCAGGATCTATCAACCCTGTAAGTCAAAAAGTGATCGATGAAGGCTTGAATTTTGTACAGATGAAAGGAAATGAAACCTTTAAACTGGCAGTCAAAACGTTAACAAAAGATGTAAAAGAGATCCTTGCGAAAAATGAGATCGATTCAAATGATATTCCTCACTTTATTCCCCATCAGGCCAATTATCGTATTATCAAAGCAGTGGGTGATGCTTTAAAAATGAGAGAAGAACAGGTAGTACTGACAGTACATAAATATGGAAATACTTCAGCAGCATCCATTCCTATGGCGATCAATGATATCTGGGAATCGGGCAGACTTCAGAATGGAGAACTCATGCTGCTTGATACATTCGGTGGTGGCTTGACCTGGGCAAGTGCTTTACTTCCCTTTGCCGGGAAGAGTGTTCAGCGTTAAGTGTTCAGCGTTCAGAAAGAGCAAGGATGAAAATTGGGTTTATTGGTGATATAGTCGGTAAACCCGGTCGTTTAATGATCAAACGTCATTTGGAACGTTTGAAGCAGGAACACTTTGTTGACTTTATGATCGCCAATTATGAAAATGCCTCCCATGGTTTCGGTTTAACTGAAAAAAACTGTATTGAACTACTGGGTTACGGTATCGATATGATGACCGGGGGGAATCACAGTTTCGATAAAAAAGAGATACTGAAACTCTTTGATACCTATCCTCTGATCCGACCTATCAACTATCCTGAAGAGACTGAAGGTAATGGACTGTTTAAAACCACGGTTTTAGGCAATGAGATCGCCATTATTAACCTTATGGGACACTACACTATGCCAATGGTGGATAATCCTTTTACCATGATCAGGAAAGTGGTAGAAGAACTCAAAAAAGAAGATATCAAACATATTATTATCGATATGCATGCAGAAGCAACTTCGGAGAAACATGCACTTTTACATATGCTGAAAGAAGATGTTTCTGCTATTCTGGGGACACATACCCATGTTGCAACAGATGACCTTCAAGTCATTGAGGGATGCTGTTTTGTCACTGATATCGGGCTGACCGGATGCAGAGACGGCGTGATAGGCATGAAGAGTGATGTACCTGTCAAACGATTTCTTTCCGGAATAGGCGGACATTTTGATGTACCCGATACCTGTAAATCCATTTTGCAGATGGTGGTTTTTGAATTGGATGATGACGGAGTATGTATAGCTGCCGAAAAGATCAAGATCTATGATAATAAACCTAAGATCGTAACCAAAGCATGGATGGAGTGATCTTTTAACAGATCGAAGTCTTATCTTCAGGAATTACGTTTGATCCTGACTTTTTTAGGATCAAAGAGGGCAATAGCCTCTTTGATCATAGGCTCTTCCAGCAGGGTTGAAGGATCTTTCTCTTTAGCTGCTTCCGTATCTCCGGCATCCGGAGCGATACAGGAACTCTTCATTTCAATATCTTCCAGCATGGATGCAGAATCTGCATCCTGATGAGGGACTTCAGTCGGCTTAGACTTATTGATTGTCGGGATGGGGGTATCCCGACCTACATCAGCTTCGTTAACTACTTTTTTTTTAGCGATGTTGATGATCTTTGTTTCATATCCAAAGAGCTCTTTGACGAACATGTTGATGACGCCCCAGTGGGTGACAAGTTGTTTTTTGTCATCTCCTTCTGC
>CAZCBU010000079.1:0-5242 GCA_964496995.1 uncultured Sulfurovum sp. | reverse complement strand
CACTCAGGTGTCTACTACTGGAAAGGGAAGAACCTTGCCTTCTCCATCTTTGGAGGTATGCCTTTGGGATTGACATCCGAAGAGATGATCACCTGGCTGAAATTTGGTGGAGGATATGATCTGTGGCGGGAGCTCTACGGCAAGTTCAATCTCTACCCCCTCATAGGCGGTACAACCGGTCCGCAGATGGGCGGATGGTTCAAAAAACCTATCAACTCACTGGCAGACCTCAAAGGGCTTAAGATGCGCATTCCAGGGCTTGGTGGAGAGGTGATGAAAAAGCTTGGGGTCAATCCTGTACTCCTGCCTGCAGGAGAGATATTTACCGCACTTGACCGTGGTACCATCGATGCCACAGAGTGGGTAGGACCGGCACTCGATCGCATGATGGGCTTTGACAAGGCAGCCAAGTACTACTATACCGGATGGCATGAGCCCGGCTCCATTCTGGAGCTGACCTTCAATAAGGCGCGATGGGAGAAGCTCAGTGACGAGCACAAAGCTATCATCACAGCTGCAAGTGAAGAGATGACTTCCAATATGCTGCAGAAGTTTCGCTATGAAAATGCCAAAGCATTTGCAAAACTGCCTGACGATATTCATGTGATGACATTTCCCAAAGAGATCATGGATGCAGCAAAAACAGCATTGCGAGAGGTATTGGCAGAGCAAAGCAAAGAGAGTCCTGACTTTAAACGAGTTCTTGAAAATTATGAAACATTTGTAAAACTCAACAAACCCTGGGACGATATCAGTACAAAGAATTTTCTGGAGATACGGGGATAATTACAGGATGACCCCAATCAAGGGATCATCTGAAGAAAGGAGACTATACTATAAGGATAAGGTTCATACGGTTTTGAATCTACATTGCATGAGTTGATCTTCATTTAAGTATGCACTATGATAATCAACACAAGGAGTTATGTTGTCCAATATCCTATTATAGTTAGTGAGAGATGCGGGGGATCTCTTTGTCATTGAACAGATATTCTATGTATCTGAACAAAGAAAGTATATTACAACTCTATTACCTAAGTATTAACTCCACCATCAGATAGTTAAAATTTATATCCTGGATCATCTGAATTCAGTATGAATCTTTCATTTTAACATGAAGAACCCTTTTCCCGCTACGAAGCGTAAAATCATCGATATCACCTGAATCGATTTTTATTTTCAATGTATTGTTATCAATGAAAGAAAGATCGATATCATCGGGGAAAACAATATCTTTCAAGACATCATGCGCATCAAGCGGTACAAAATAAAGTAAATAACTCTTACCTTTTTCCAGTATAACTGTTTCTTGTGGCTTGCTAATACGAATTAACTGTTCCAACGGTTTTCTTGTATGAAATGACCAGCGTTTTTCATACTTTCTTTTTTTGTATGTATATATAACTCTTGCATGATATTCAGTATCATACTTCAATCGCTTCAAAGGGAAAAGTGCAAATTGGTACCGGGTGAATTTTTTATGCGGATCAGTCTCATGGCTAAGTACTCTTACAGGTGTTACTTTCTTTCCTGTATCATCATAAAGGTCAAAACTTTTTAGTTTTACTTTATGAAAAAAATATTCATTGAAGATCACACTTACAGGAAAACCGGATACATCGTAATCAGGCAATGGGTCAGGTATCTCGGCATAAAAGGCAGGAGGTACATCTTCCTGTCCGTCATAAGGATAGAGAATAATCTTCGGGTTAAGCCACTTACTGCTGTTTTTTGCTTTATCAAAATGTTTTTGTGATATACGGTGTTCCTGGTCTCTACATACATGATAGACATAGTACCCATACCCTTTGAACGGAGAATCATGACAAAGAGCGTTCAATGCGGAATTCCCCATTAGATATACAAATGCAGTATATTTGACCTCCCTTGCATCCTGAGTCACCCCTACTCCTATCTCATCGATAGAAACATCCAGAAAGCCGAAACGATGATAAATTGCAGAGAAGAGCCCATCGATAGACTCTTTGGCACTTCTGTTTTGTGTAGAAAGATTCTCACTGACCTGTGAAGAGAGATAGCCTGCATGCCATGCTCTATCCACAGGTTTTACTCCTGTAAATTCAGGAAGACCTGTCACTTCATCGTGTGAATCCGTATGGTTACGTATCAGATAATCGGCATGTGCCTGTGCAGCATGGGTCAACTGTTCATTATATGACAGTGTATTCATACCCATAGCTTCCCGTATCTCATTCAGGAGACTGAATGCCTCACTTTTTTCATACGTTATATCCATACGGGGTCCTTCTCTCAATACAGGTTTTTTATCAGGAAAGAAAAAACCTGCATACAGAGTATGTATCCACAGCAAAAATATACACACCCATAATTTCATATCAGATTCCTTGTCTATACAGTTTGAAATAAACGATGTTTTCTATTTTAAAATAAAACGCTAATCTTTGTAAGATAATTTCAATACAATTTGGTTTTTAGCATATATTACCAAAAATAACATATATTTATAATCAAGCTAATTTAGAAATTATATCACCTTTCTATAATAAGTATCAATAACCACAAATAGCACTCGATTCCTTCAAGATATAATTTTTCTATGATATTTTTCAATTAGAATAATGTCAGCTAAACCTATCGTGAGATAGGGGCAGAAAGCCACGGGTCTTCTATTTACTCCTTTATTCTTCGAAGATAGCCGGGTTGCACTTTTTTGATATTTTAGTGGATCGAGAGACTGCAATTAACGGTTATTAGAATTCTTTATCAAGACATATATTCTGCTAATCGTTCATTGCCTACCATAATGTCTTACTTATGAAGAGGGGGGGGACACAATACAATGAAAACAATACGTAATGTATTTTTTACAACTATAACGATGATAGGACTCAGTGCAGCAGCACAGGCTGGCTGGTCATGGCATACAGGCTGGAGTGGTTCAAACTGTAATACTACTACTGAAAAACAAACAGATTCAGAACACTATAGTGCATGGGGAGACAGATGTTATACACGTGATACTCAGAGATCTCGTCACACTAGAACTTCCCGTGGAAACTGGTGTGATACAACAAGGGATAATGAGCATACAAATTCTCACAATTGGGGGAACTGGTGTGGTCACTGTGGAGAGGAAGAAGACTCCCATAACAATGGTTTAAAATGCCATCGTAAAAAAGGAAGAATTAAAGGTATTGTCTTTGAAGACACCAATAATAACAGTCAATTTGACAGATGTACAGATAAAAGATTGCAAAATGTCACTGTCAAAATCACAGATTCAAATGGTAATACCTATCAAGTAACAACAAATAGGAATGGATTCTTTTTTGCAAAACACATTGCAATAGGTAAAGCAATTGTTGATATTGATGAAACAACGCTACCTGCAGGATCTTCTATTGTTGTAGGAAATGAACCAGATACTATTTATGTGACATCTAGAAGAAGACCATCTATAAATTATTACGGGTATACTTTGGGTGATCCAACGGGTACTGTTGTTGGACAAATATTTGAAGATCACAATGAAAATGGTATATTAGATAATAATGAAGTTGGTATTGCCGGGATTACAGTTACACTTGTTGATGCAAATGGTGAAACCCATACTACCGTTACAAACTGTGAAGGAAAATATACTTTCAGCAATATTATAGAAGGGCCTGCAACAGTTATGATCGATCCAGCATCACTACCTGACAATGCTGAGCTGACCATAGGAGATAATCCAAGTGATATTAATGTCATTGCCAATGAAGAGAATGATGCCGGTATCGATGGATATGTTGTATCAATGCAGACATTCGGTTCTGTTACCGGCTTTATATTTGAAGATAGAGATAGTAATGGGGAATTCGATAGTTATGACCTACCTATCAGTGGTATTACAGTTTCAATTAAAACATCAACGAATGAAGAGTTTAATGTAACTACCGGTACCGATGGATACTATACTGTAGATAATATTCCAAGTGGAAATGCCACTGTTACTGTTAATACTGATGATATCTTGACAGAATATCCAAATATGGTGCAAACTGCAGGAGACAATCCAACAGCTATTACTGTATTTGCTAATAAAACAGCCGATGCTGGTTCAGATAGTTATAATTTTATGAATGGTGCACTGATCACAGGAAGACTGTATAAAGATGAAAATGAAGATGGTACATTCACAGAAGAGACTGATATACCAATGGAAAATATTACAGTTTCACATGAAAATGTACCAGAATCACGTGGTGATACTATCACAACAGTAGAAACAACTACAGACAGTAATGGTGTATGGTATGTTTATATGACTTTCCCAGAAAATACAGATATCAAAGTTACTGTTAATGAAACAGATATTCAAGACAATTACGGTGATCTTATTATCTCTGATGGAGACAACCCAAGTTATATTCAGTTGAGCTATGGGACTATGAACATAATTTCAAACATTGGTTATCAAGTAGATTCAGATACAGATGATGGGAAATAATTATATACTTACTCTAAGTTCTTTAAAGCAACTATAACTACAAAATCTCCTAAGCAAATTGTTTAGGAGATTTTTAGTTGCTATTAGAATACAAATCGCTTTCTACTATTAAAACCAGATATAGTGAATAATTGTAATAGGGTCTCATTTTTGATTTAAAACTTTATCGATTATCATTCATTTTTCAATGCTCTCATATACTCTATAAGTCCTTTCAAATTATTCATCTTTTTTTCAACTTTTCTTTCCAGTATATCGAGACATGACACAAAAATATGGATAATTCAAGTCTTTCAATCATAATATCGAGTGGATATATTCTGGAAAGGTACTCTTTTTGATCTATCTCTCCTCTTTGGTATGCATCATAACAGTGTTGCCGTCTAGCCTGTGCCAGCAACAGTTTCTTCGTTCTTTCCATCTATGTATCCTCATAAGTAAAAACCTGAAGCACAATGGTTCCTTTTTATATTAAAATTGTGTCAGTATAGGGATTTTACAAAGAAAATAGAAGAGCATATTTGTAAAAGACAAAGATGAAAAATGACTACTTTGGATCAGTGTTTATGTATCTCTCCTGAATATATCTCTTGGCATCTGCAGGATCGTGAAAACTACCATCCATCTGCCGCTGATATACTTCATCAAGTATCTCTTTAAAACGGGGCGAGGGTTTTAACCCTAAGGCAATGAGGTCACGCCCCTGTATCCAGGGGGTAAGCGGTTTCTCTTTTACCTGTAATGCTGCTGCTCTCTCCAGCAGCCACTCTC
>CAZCBU010000078.1:0-4690 GCA_964496995.1 uncultured Sulfurovum sp. | reverse complement strand
CATGCTGTGCAGGTCTGTTACAAGATACAAAGAGGGAAGCTTAATCGTATGTTCGGTTTTGAAGAGAGGGAATGGTTTTTGTCAGGCTGCTCTATGGCAGTGCCCATGCAGCATACAGAAGTAAAAGCCATTGAATTTTCTCTGCCTTATGTGGAGGCAAGCCGTACATTTGAAAAAAACCCATTGATCGAAGAGGCGTATGAAGCAAGTATGCAGGTGGGAGCATGTAAAAAAGGTATCAAAGCACCAAAATTTACTTACAATACAACAAAACTCAAAGAGACTATTTTTAACAGAAGATCTCAACGAGGGTTTAATGAAGGTGCCATTACCAAAGGGCAGTTCAATTTTATTATGGAGATGATCCATCAGCCCATACTCTCAGATTGTGATGAGAAAGTGACTATCTATGTCGTGGTCAATCGTGTTTTGGATATGCCTCTTGGACTATATAGGGATGGGGAGTATCTCAAATATGGTGATCTTGCACACAAGGCTGGCTACCTGAGTCTGGAACAGTACAGTCTCTCCACACAGGGGGCACTTGCCTTTTTCCTCACATCTAATGCCGAGAATTATCAGGCTTTGTATCAAAAAGCAGGGATCATTGGACACAGGCTTTATATCGCTTCGCTTTACCTCGGCATAGGGTGTTCCGGTATCGGTGCCTATTATGACGATGAAGTCAATGATTTTGTCGGTAATGATGAAATGGTACTGTATGCTTTGGCCGTCGGTAAATAACTGCAAAAATATTGAAGTCAATCATAAAATAATTAAATATTATATTTGAGTTAATCTTATGTTATAATTCCAATAAAAAAGGATAATAATGAACAGATTACCCTGGTGGATGGGCGGCATACTGATGTCCGGACTTCTCTTACTGACTTTTTCCATATTCGGTGCGGACAGACCTATAGGTGCATCCACATACGTTCCCTATTTTGCAGGGATCATCTTTGACCTTGACCCTGAAAAGTATAGTTACCTAAAAGATATTCAGAATTCCGGTGCATGGGAAGGTGTTATGCTTTTTGGTGCGCTGGTCGGTGGCTTTGTAACTTCGGTTTTTATTACCAAAAGTTTCAGGTTCTCTCTGATCCCTACGGGATGGAAGAAGTATAAGAACAGTTCTATCGTCTCCAGACTGCTTTGGAGTTTTTTCTCCGGCTTTGTGATGATCATCGGTGCCCGTCTGGCAGGAGGGTGTACTTCAGGACACTTTATGTCAGGGATGAGCCAGATGGCGATCTCGTCAATGATCTTCGGTGCAGTGGTCATGATCTCATTGGTGATCACCGGAAAACTTTTTTACAATACTAAGGAGCAGTAGATGCAGGTTGTTGTTATGACAGAAGGTGAAGATATCCTTTCGCGTATTGTCCAAATGTTTGAAAACGTGATCAACCAGGGGCACGGATCTTTAGCACTTGTCTTTTTGATAGGTATCATATTTGGCGGGATCATCCAGTATACAAGAGTGGATAAGTTTGAAAAGATCGCCGGTTTTTCCATGCTGAAAGATACGATCATTCCTAAAATGCTGTTCTTGGCGGTAGGCCTTACAAGTATCGGTCTGTACTTTATGATAGAAGCTGGGGGAGCACATTATCATGTGAAACCCATTCTTTTGCAGGGATTGGTCATAGGAGGTACGCTTTTCGGTATCTCTATGGCCATTTTGGGTAAATGCCCGGGAACAGGACCTGTCTCCATTGCAGAAGGCCGTATAGATGTACTTGTGGGTGCTATTGGCGGTCTCTTTGGAGGATTGGTATTTACCCTTTATTATGATGATTTCTTTAAACCTCTGATGGGAGAGAGTATGGGAAAACTGATTCTTCCGGAATTTTTCCCCGGACATGAGCACATGGTTGTTCTTATTTTTGGAATAGTGGTCACATTGATCGCCATTCTGATCCCGAAAAAAGAGATGTTTGATGAAGCAGATCTGTGTAAACTGCCTGACGATCAAAGACCGGATAAAAAATAGACAATATTAATCGAATATAAATACAAACGGCTTTTTTATAGGTTATAATACTCTTTAATTCAGCAAGGAGTAGTCTATGCCAAAGAGTGATATTTTCTCTACAGGAAATGAAGACTTTAAAAACAGTTATTTCAAGAACCATGAAAAAGAGTTGCTGGACCTTGTGGAAAACGGACAGCACCCTAAAGCACTTTTTATAGGCTGTGCAGACTCACGGGTCATGCCTTCACTCATGACAGGTACTGCACCGGGCGACCTCTTTGTGCTCCGTAATGTAGGGAACTTTGTAGCTCCGTACGACCCCAATACACTACTGCATGCTTCTGCACCCGGTATTGAATATGCAGTCACTGCTCTAAAAGTCTCCGAGATCATCATTTGCGGACATACACACTGTGGTGCCATCCATTCACTTTTTACCGAGATAGACAATCCCTCACTTATTCATACGAAGCATTGGCTTACTTTAGGTAATAAAGCCAAACATTTTGCTGTATTGGCATTGGGTAAAGATGCAGAAGAAGAGAAGTTGCTGCGTCTTACAGAAAAACTCTCTGTGGTCTCCCAGATAGAGAATCTTCTGACCTACCCCGATGTCAAACAGGGATTGATGAATGAGACTTTACACATTCACGGATGGATCTATGACATTGAAAGTGGAGAGATAGAATATTACGACCCGGATGCAGGGAAATTCAAATCACTTTCGGCACTGGCAAAAGGAGAAGCACATGATTGATACAAAAAACCTCTCAGGAGATATATTTGGAGGGATCACGGCAGCGGTGGTGGCCCTTCCTCTGGCATTGGCCTTTGGTGTGCAGTCGGGTATGGGAGCTATTGCAGGATTGTACGGTGCGATCGCACTTGGTATTTTGGCAGCGATCTTTGGCGGGACCAAAACCCAGATCTCCGGACCGACCGGTCCTATGGCAGTGGTAGCAGCGGCAGTGATCGCAGGAGAGATAGCAACCTACGGTTCCATTGAAGCAGCAATCGGGACGATCGTAGCTACTTTTGTACTTGCCGGAGTCTTTCAGGTGCTTATGGGTGTGCTTGGCATCGGGCAGTATGTGCGCTACATGCCTTATCCGGTGATCTCCGGTTTTATGTCTGGGATCGGTCTGATCATTATTTTTCTGCAGATCTTTCCGTTTTTTGGTTTGGCATCTCCTGCGAAGATCGTTGATGTCTTTGCTTCACTGGGTGAGATAGGAAGCAATATGAATGTGCAGGCTGTGCTTCTGTCACTTGCGACGATCGCAATTATCTACCTCTTCCCGAAAGTGACGACAAAGGTACCTTCGGCGTTGGTAGCCTTGATCGGTCTGACTTTAGTGACGGTTTTTGCCGGACTTCAGGTCCCTGTTATCGGAGATATTCCCAAAGGACTGCCTGACGTACATATTGATACGTTGCTTGCTATGGACTGGCATCACCCGATGGTCATGGTGATCCCCGCTTTGACTCTGGCAGCACTGGGGGCTATTGATTCTCTTTTGACTTCTGTGGTGGCAGATAACAAAACGAAAACCAAACACAACTCAAACAGAGAGTTGATCGGGCAGGGGATCGGTAATATGGGTGCAGGGATCATAGGTGGTCTGCCGGGTGCCGGTGCGACCATGAGAACTGTAGTGAATATTGATGCAGGCGGACGTACAAGACTTTCCGGTGTTGTGCATGGTTTAGGTTTGCTCATTGTTCTTTTGGGTGCAAGTGAGTATGCTGCTTTGATCCCCCTGCCGGTATTGGCAGGTATCCTGATCACCGTTGGTCTGGGGATCATTGACTACAAAGGATTGAAACACATTACAGCTGTGCCTCGTTCAGAGGCGGTCATCATGCTGATCGTACTTGTCCTGACCGTATTTGTGGACCTTTTGCAGGCTGTTGCAGTGGGAATGGTCATGGCTTCTATCTTATTTATGAAAAAAATGGGGGATGTGGCAGAGGAACGGGCACAGTCCATGCCGATGGATGCTTCCAGCGGAGGTTTGCTTGAAGGTACAGATGCGGGTTGTCAAGTCTATGTACAGACGTTTGACGGGCCGATATTCTTTGGTTTTACTTCATACTTTTCCAAACTTGTTTCAGAGTTGCCCAGTGTCAAAATGGTGGTCTTGCGGATGGAAAATGTACCGTATATCGACCAGTCCGGTATGTATGCCATTGAGGATGCGGTACTTGAACTGGAAAAACGTGGTATTGAAGTGTTCGTGACCGGCATTCAACAACAGCCTGAAGATATGCTCAGACGTATCAAACTGATACCGGATGTGATCGAAGAGGAGAGTCTCTTTAAAGATTTTGAAACCTTTAAACGTTTTGTTTCTATTGCGAAAAGTGCCTAAACAGATTATTTTTTAAAACGATAGTCCAAACTCTCTAATACGGTTCTGAGTTGCACTTGCAACTCTCCCTGGAATTCCAGGGTGTTCTCTTTGACCGTACCTCCGGTTCCCAGTTTCTTTTTGACCTGTTTTAGCAGTGCCTGTAAGTTTTTCTTCTCTAAACAGAAGGGCTTCACAATGGTCACGATTTTCCCCCGGCGTTTCTCTTTGGCAAAATGCAACTGGTGTTTTTGGGGTGGCAGGACCTCTTTGCAACTGTGACTTTTGTGTGTGGTATCCTTTTTTTTATTGTCGCTTGTCCAATCATCGGAAAAGTCCGCACCCATTTCAAATAGATTTT
>CAZCBU010000077.1:0-14075 GCA_964496995.1 uncultured Sulfurovum sp. | reverse complement strand
ATGATCGAGATCGCTGATGTAGCAAAATTGATGAATGCCAAAGAGCTTCTTGGCAATATGTCTGATGAAGATCTTATCAAATACGGTAGAGACTGGTCAACAGGTGTCAAGTTTGCCGCTCCGGTATTTGAAGGGGCGAATCAGGCTGAATTTGACAAGCTGTTTGAACTTGCAAAAATTGATTCTGACGGTAAGATGAACCTGTATGACGGGAAAACCGGTGAAAAGATGATCGAGCGTGTGAATGTCGGATATATGTATATGCTTAAACTTCACCACCTGGTTGACGAAAAAGTGCATGCACGTTCAACAGGACCTTATTCACTTGTTACTCAGCAGCCGGTCGGTGGTAAAGCCCTCTTCGGTGGACAGAGATTCGGTGAAATGGAAGTCTGGGCACTTGAGGCCTATGGTGCAGCACATATCCTGAAAGAGATGTTGACGATCAAATCAGATGATGTTGACGGTAGAGCCAAAGCATACAGAGCGTTGACAAAGGGTGAATCGGTTCCTGAATCAGGTGTACCTGAAACCATGTTCGTCTTGACCAAAGAGCTTCAGGCACTTGGATTAGATACAGAGTTATATGAGAGTAAAAAAGAAGTGGAGCTTGAAAATGAATAAGTTTTTAGAGAATTTAACACCAATTGACCTGAACAGTGAAGAGAGACCAAAGGATATTGCAGCTCTACAATTAAGAGTTGCAAGTCCTGAAAAAGTACTTTCCTGGAGTTATGGTGAAGTAAAGAAACCTGAAACGATCAACTATAGAACCCTCAAGCCGGAGCGTGACGGACTTTTCTGTGCAAAGATCTTCGGACCTATCAGAGATTACGAGTGTCTTTGTGGTAAATACAAGAAGATGCGTTACAAAGGTGTGGTCTGTGAAAAATGTGGTGTTGAAGTCACTACATCCAAAGTAAGAAGAAACAGAATGGGGCACATTGATCTTATTGCTCCTGTGGCACACATCTGGTATGTCTCTTCCTTACCGTCAAGAATCGGTACACTTTTGGGTGTCAAGATGAAAGACCTGGAGAGAGTACTCTATTATGAAGCGTATATTGTTAAAACTCCGGGTGAGGCATCTTATGATTCGGAAGGATTGAATCCTTTGGCGAAATACGATGTATTGAATGAAGAGCAGTATCAGCAGATCATTCAGCGTTTTGGCGACAGTGATCTGGATGCAAGAATGGGTGGAGAGATCATTCAGGAACTGTTGGCAGATCTTGACCTTGTAGATATGTTCGCGCAACTTAAAGAAGATATCCAGGCGACAAAATCTGAAGCAAAAAGAAAAACGATCGTTAAAAGACTGAAAGTCATCGAAGCATTCCTGCACTCAGGTAACAGACCAGAGTGGATGATGTTGACACAGCTTCCTGTTCTTCCGCCGGATCTTAGACCTCTTGTAAGTCTTGATGGCGGTAAATTTGCGGTATCTGATGTCAATGACCTTTACAGACGTGTGATCAACCGTAACCAGCGTTTAAAGAGATTGGTTGAACTTGATGCTCCGGAGATCATTGTAAGAAATGAAAAGCGTATGCTTCAGGAAGCAGTTGATGCACTTTTTGACAATGGTAGACGTGGAAATGCAGTTAAAGGTGCCAACAAAAGACCATTGAAATCACTTTCCGAAGTGATCAAAGGTAAGCAGGGGCGTTTTAGACAGAACCTTCTTGGTAAGCGTGTTGACTTCTCCGGACGTTCTGTCATTGTTGTCGGTCCTGACTTGAGAATGGACCAGTGTGGTCTTCCAAAGAAAATGGCGATCGAACTCTTTAAGCCGCACCTAATGGCCAAGCTTGAAGACAAAGGGTACGCAACGACATTGAAGCAAGCCAAAAAGATGATCGAGAAGCAGGAGAATGAAGTATGGGAATGTCTGGAAGAGGTAGTTGAGAACTATCCTGTACTGCTTAACCGTGCACCGACACTTCACAAACTTTCTATTCAGGCCTTCCACCCAAGACTGATCGAAGGTAAAGCGATACAGCTTCACCCACTTGTCTGTTCTGCGTTCAACGCCGACTTCGATGGTGACCAGATGGCGGTACACGTACCACTTTCAGATGAAGCCATTGCTGAAGCAAAAGTATTGATGCTTGCATCGATGAATATTTTGCTTCCGGCATCAGGTAAAGCGATCGCGGTACCTTCTCAGGATATGATTTTGGGTCTTTACTACCTGACATTGGAGAAGAATGATGTTAAAGGTGAAAACAAATTGTTCTCATCTGTAGAAGAAGTTGAAATTGCGTTTGATCAGCAGGCACTTGACCTCAATGCACGTATCAGAACCGTGATCGATGGGAAGATCGCCAAGTCTACAGCTGGTAGACTGATCTTGAAGTCTATCATCCCTGACTATGTACCGGAGAAGTTCTGGAATAAAGTCTTGAAGAAAAAAGATATCGGTGCATTGGTTGACTACATCTATAAAATAGGTGGGGTGGCTGAGACAGCCGGTTTCCTTGATGATCTTAAGGATATGGGTTTCAAGTATGCGACTAAAGTAGGGGTTTCTATCTCTATTGACGATATTATCATTCCTGAGCTCAAAGTAGGGCGTGTTATTGAAGCGAAAGAGAAAGTGAAAGAGATCCAGCGTCAGTTTGCTGCAGGTCTATTGACCGATCAGGAACGTTATAACAAAATTATCGATATCTGGACAGATGCGAACTCTGACATTGCTGAAGGGCTTATGAGTCTTATTAAACAAGACAAAGACGGATTCAACTCGGTTCACATGATGGCGGACTCAGGGGCGAGAGGTTCTGCAGCGCAGATCAGACAGCTTTCTGGTATGAGGGGACTGATGGCGAAATCGGACGGATCGATCATTGAAACACCGATCACCTCGAACTTCCGTGAAGGTCTGAATGTACTTGAGTACTTCATTTCAACTCACGGTGCGAGAAAAGGTCTTGCCGATACAGCACTTAAAACAGCGAATGCGGGTTACTTGACAAGAAAATTGATCGATGTTGCGCAAAACGTGAAAATTTCAATGGTCGACTGTGGAACACATGAAGGTGTTGAAGTATCAGATATCGTTGTGGGTAATGAAATGATCGAGCCATTGTCAGACCGTATTTACGGTAGAGTACTGGCTGAGGACATCATTGATCCTATTACGTCTGAAGTACTGGTATCAGAAGGTACGATGATCGATGAAGAGACTGCAACAAGAGTACAGGAAGCAGGTGTAAGATCGGTAGTGATGAGAGCACCTTCAAGCTGTAAGGCACCAAAAGGTATCTGTGCAAAATGTTACGGTCTGAATATGGCAGACAACAAGATCGTTAAACCTGGTGAAGCAGTCGGTGTTATTGCGGCACAGTCCATTGGTGAGCCTGGTACACAGTTGACACTGAGAACCTTCCACACCGGTGGTACCGCGACTGCAGGTAAAGAAGAACGTTCTGTTGTAGCGACCAAAGAAGGTTTTGTAAGATATTACAAACTTTCAGTCTTTAGAAACACTGACGGTAACCTGATCGTTGCGAACAGAAGAAATGCGGGTATCTTGCTGGTTGAACCTAAGATCAAAGCAGTGACTTCAGGGAAAGTCTCTATTGTGGTAACACACGATGAGATCGTTATTTCTGTCATCGCCAAAGGGCAGGATGAAGTGAAGTACAACCTCAGAAAATCTGATGTTGCCAAGTCAAATGAGCTTGCTGGTGTTGCAGGTAAGGTTGAAGGTAAACTCTTCTTGCCGCTTGAAGATGGTGACATGGTCGAAGAGGGTGACTCTATTGTTGAAGTCATTAACGAAGGCTGGTCTGTACCGTCACGTATCCCATTTGCTTCTGAGCTTAAAGTGGAAGATGGTGCTCCTGTAACACAGGAAGTTAAATCAGAATCAAAAGGTACTGTGAAGTTCTTCTTGCTTAAAGGGGATTACCTTGAAGCACACAATGTTGTGAAATCAGGCGATAAAGTAGAAGAGAAAGGTCTCTTTGCCGTGATCGTTGATGAGAACAACAGAGAGGCAGCCAGACACTATATCTCAAGAGGATCAGTGGTTCAGGTGAACAATGATGCAGTTGTAGAAAGAGGTGCAACACTTTCAGCTCCGGAAGTTTCAACGCAAGTAGTGATCGCTGAGTGGGATCCGTATTCAGAGCCTATTATCGCTGAGCAGAAAGGTACACTCAAATTTGAAGATATCATTCCTGGTGTCACGGTAGTTGAACAGTTCGATGAAGTGACAGGGGATACAAGACTTGAATTGAATGAGTATATCCCGGCTGCCTATAAACCGGCGATCATTCTTGCAACAGAATCCGGTGAGCTTATCCGCTATACACTTGATCCTAAAACAAGTCTTTTCGTAAACGATGGCGATACTGTGAATATTGCAGATATTTTGGCTAAAACACCAAAAGCGGCGATCAAGTCACAAGATATTACCGGGGGTCTTCCTAGAGTATCTGAGCTTTTTGAAGCAAGACGTCCGAAAGATATCGCATTGATCGCACAGATCGACGGTGTGGTAAGCTTCGGTAAGCCGCTGAGAGGTAAAGAGAGATTGATCATTTCAGGTGATAACGGTCAGATCACGGAACAGTTCGTAGACAAGAACAAAGTAGCTCTGGTAAATGCGGGTGAATATGTACACGCCGGTGAGAAATTGACAGACGGTATTGTGTCAAGTCATGACATCCTTGCTGCACTGGGTGAAAAAGCATTGTATGAGTACATTGTCTCTGAAGTCCAGATGGTTTACCGTAGACAAGGGGTTAATATCTCTGACAAACACATTGAGATCGTGACGTCCCAAATGATGAGACAGGTGAAAGTGGTGGAGTCAGGTGATTCCAAATTTATTGCCGGTGACATCATTTCGAGACGTAAATTCCAGGAAGAGAATGAAAGGGTCATCGCACTTGGCGGAGAACCGTCAATTGCTGAGCCGATGCTTGTAGGTATCACACGTTCAGCGGTTGGTGCAGACTCCATCATCTCTGCAGCGTCCTTCCAGGATACAACAAAAGTATTGACATCTGCATCGATCGCAGGAACAGTCGATATGCTTGAAGATCTTAAAGAGAACGTGGTTATCGGTCGTCTTATCCCTGTAGGTACAGGTATGATAGACAGTGATGCCATCCAATTGACTCCTGCTGAATAAACAGAAGTTTTAGTTCTACCCTCTTCTGTACCACTGTTATAGTGGTACAGGAGTGCATATACCCCCTCATTAACATTTCCCTTACATTTTATTTATTTTTAAGCAAACTAGGCATCTTCGTTGAAAAAAAACTTTTTAAATGCCCTTACCTTATTATTTTCGTTCGATTATACTTGTGTCAAATCTAATATAAGGATTTGAAATGTATAGGATCAATTCGTTAAAGCGCAGGCAGAGAATGCTTGCAGAACAGTATCGTTTTTACCGTATGGGTATCATTACGGAAGAGGAGTATTTAAAACGTGCCAAACCTCTTGACAAGGCTATAAGTGCATTGGAAATGGCTACTCTTCGGGGCACGGCTGTTGTGAAAAGATCATTTTAATGACCTTTTCGGAGGTGAGAAAGTCAGGTAGACTTTCTCTGTAGGTCTCTAAGACCAATCCCTCTTTGAGAGGCAGACTGGCAAAATATTTGAGGCTGATACTTTCAATAAGCTTTTTGGCATCATCCATCATCGTAGCAACACCAATTTCTTTAATTTTCATCTGGTTGGCGATGAGATGTGCATAATAGTGTATGAAAAGTATGGATGAAGCTTTTTCGTTCATGGCAAAGAAAGAGAAAATATAATTCGACCCCATTTCATCAAACGAGGCAAAATCATCAAAAGTCAGGTCTTTCTCCTGTATTTCACAACGCATCATTTTCTCAAAGCTGTTCTGTTTGAGTCTCAAGGTAAAGAGAAGACCAAAAAATTGGCCCAAATACTCACAGTAAAAAAAAGAATTGCTTGGATGTAGAGCCCACTCTCTAAATGTGGAAGCTTTGACATGTGTGGTACCGTGGTTATAGGTCTGATCCAGATCCATATGCAGCTTGATCGCACTGTCTAACATTTCAGAAGTACGAAGCTGATAGACTTCAAGATGATCAGGGCCTGTCTCGTTCTCCGGGAAATTGAGGATCAGTTCTTTACTCTTTCCCAGGAGATTCTTCATGCCGCTTTTGCAGATCAGCTTTTCTGCTTCTTCGACAGAATATTCATGCCAGCAAGGCAACGCAAATCCTGTCTCTTTTTGAAAATATCTGATAATCGTTACCTGTCTTGAGATCTTCGGTTTAATGACCCCTCTTTCCCATTTGCTAAGGGTATTTCCCTCAAGTCCTGCAAACGCTTCTTTATCATAAGAATAAAGTGCTTCAACAAGCTGTTCCTGAGTGAGACGGGTATGTTCTCTACATGATTTCAGATATTCATTGAACTTCACATTCTATCCTTATGGCTGCATTTATCCTTTTAGTATAGCAAAGTTGGAGTTAGAAGTTTCAACGAGATATTTCAGGTGCAAGTTCTGTCCTGACAAAGCTTACCAAAGTCCCTTCAGAAAAATCAAAGACTATCTCGATATAATATGCCTCCAAAAATCTGCGCGAATAGGCCAGATAAAAGTGCTGATACAGCGTTTTTATGTGGTGTAAGAACCCAGATTCAAGAGACATTGATCTCAATTCAAACTAACAAAAAGAAAGGAAACGATTTGCCTACAATTAACCAATTGATTCGTAAAGAACGTAAGAAGCAAGTGAAAAAATCAAAATCACCTGCACTTGTAAAATGTCCTCAGAGAAGAGGCGTATGTACCAGAGTTTACACAACAACTCCAAAGAAACCTAACTCAGCACTTAGAAAAGTTGCCAAAGTAAGATTGACAAGTGGATTTGAAGTGATCTCATATATCGGTGGTGAAGGTCACAACCTTCAAGAGCACTCTATCGTACTTGTACGTGGGGGAAGAATTAAAGATTTACCTGGTGTGAAGTATCACATCGTTCGTGGTGCATTGGATGCGTCAGGAGTAAATGGTAGAACTGTTGCACGTTCTAAGTACGGTACTAAAAAGCCTAAAAAATAATCATTTGATTATTATAAACGTTTAAAGAAGTAAAGTTTAGCTTAGAAATGAGCTTGAGACAGGTGTTGTCAATATCCTTAGGGGACAAGACTTGAGTAAATTATATAAATTGAAGGAATCTTAATGAGAAGAAGAAAAGCTCCCGTTAGACCGGTATTGCCAGATCCAGTACACGGTTCTAAAGTATTAACAAAATTCATCAATGCAGTTATGCTTGATGGTAAGAAAAGCACAGCGCAAAAAGTAATGTATGCAGCGTTAGAGAGAATTGAATCAAAATCTGGTGAAAAAGGTATTGACGTATTCAACAAAGCAATGGATAACGTTAAACCTGTAATGGAAGTAAAATCAAGAAGAGTAGGTGGTGCAACGTACCAGGTGCCTATTGAAGTTAGACCTGTAAGACAGCAGTCTTTGGGAATTAGATGGATCGTAGATGCAGCTAGAAAAAGAAATGAAAGAACTATGATGGAGCGTCTAAGCAACGAGCTTATGGATGCTGCTACTGAAAAAGGTTCTGCTTTCAAGAAGAAAGAAGATACATACAAAATGGCAGAAGCTAACAAAGCATTTGCTCACTATAGATGGTAAGGAACTAAGTTATGGCAAGAACGCACAAACTTGAAGACGTAAGAAACATCGGTATTGCTGCTCACATTGATGCAGGTAAAACAACAACAACGGAAAGAATTCTTTTCTACACAGGTGTTGAACACAAGATCGGTGAAGTACATGATGGTGCTGCAACTATGGACTGGATGGAGCAAGAGCAGGAAAGAGGTATTACGATTACTTCTGCTGCGACAACTTGTGAGTGGTTAGGTAAGCAAATTAACATTATCGACACTCCGGGTCACGTTGACTTTACTATTGAAGTTGAGAGATCTATGAGAGTACTTGACGGTGCTGTATCTGTATTCTGTGCAGTTGGTGGGGTTCAGCCACAATCTGAAACAGTATGGAGACAAAGAAACCGTTATGGTGTACCTTCATTGGTTTTTGTTAACAAAATGGACAGAACCGGTGCTGACTTCCTTGAAGTTGAGAGACAGATCAGAGACAGACTTAAGGGTAACCCACTTGTGATCCAGCTTCCTATCGGTGCTGAAGAGAACTTCGAAGGTGTTGTTGATCTTGTAAAAATGAAAGAAGTTGTATGGGATCAAGATGCTGAAATGGGTTCCAACTACCATGTACAAGATATTCGTGCTGAGCTTCAAGACCAGGCAGCTGAGTTTAGAGAAAAGCTTATCGAAGGTATCTCTGAAGTTGATGGTAACGAAGAGCTTATGGAAAAATACATGGAAGGCGAAGAGCTTACCGAAGATGAAATTGTAGCTGGTATCAAAGCTGCAACGATCGGTATGCATGTAGTTCCAATGCTTCCAGGTACTGCATTTAAGAACAAAGGTGTTCAGACACTACTTGATGCTGTTGTCGCTTATCTTCCGTCTCCGGTTGAAGCACCTCCGATCAAGGGTACTAAAATGGAAGATGAAGATGTAGAAGTGATCGTTGATTCTACTGATGATGGTCCATTTGCATCATTGGCATTTAAGATCATGACTGACCCGTTTGTTGGACAGTTGACATTTATCCGTGTATACAGAGGTTCTCTTGAATCTGGTTCTTACGTGCTTAACTCTACAAAAGAGAAAAAAGAGCGTGTTGGTAGAATTATGAAAATGCACGCGATCAAAAGAGAAGAAGTTTCTGAGATCTACGCTGGTGAGATCGGTGCGGTTGTTGGTCTTAAGAACACAACAACGGGTGATACACTTTGTTCAGACAAAGATAAAGTGGTTCTTGAAAGAATGGACTTCCCGGATCCGGTTATCTCTGTTGCAGTTGAACCTAAAACAAAAGCTGACCAGGAAAAAATGGGACTTGCACTTGGTAAACTTGCTGCAGAAGATCCATCTTTCCGTGTTGCAACTGATGAAGAGTCTGGACAGACTATTATCTCTGGAATGGGTGAACTTCACCTTGAAATTCTTGTAGACAGAATGAAAAGAGAATTCAAAGTTGAAGCAGAAGTGGGTGCTCCTCAGGTTGCCTACCGTGAAACGATCCGTAATGCGGTCAACAAAGAGTACAAGTATGCTAAACAGTCTGGTGGTCGTGGACAATTCGGTCACGTTTACCTCAGAATCGAGCCACAGGAACCAGGATTTGGTTATGAGTTCGTTGATGAAGTTAAAGGTGGGGTTGTACCTAAAGAGTTCATCCAGCCGGTTAACAAAGGTATTCAGGAAGCAATGCAGAGAGGTATCCAGGCAGGTTATCCTGTAGAAGATATCAAAGTAACACTTTATGATGGTTCTTACCACGATGTGGATTCATCTGAAATGGCGTTTAAACTTGCAGGTTCTATGGGATTCCGTGAAGGTGCCAGAGAAGCAAACCCAGTCATTCTTGAGCCAATGATGAAAGTTGAAGTTGAAGTACCTGAAGACTATATGGGTGACGTTATTGGTGACGTTGCCAAGAGACGTGGTCAGGTTTCCGGTATGGATGACAGAGCAGGTAACAAGATCGTTAACGCGTTCGTCCCTCTTTCTGAAATGTTCGGTTACTCAACAGACCTACGTTCAATGACTCAGGGTCGTGCAACATATGCGATGGAATTTGATCACTATGAAGAAGTTCCACAGAACGTAGCTAAGGAAATCATCGAAAAGCGTAACAGCTAAGACGGGTTTCTTTACTATACCTTTGACCGAATGGGGCTTGCTCCGTTCGGTCACTTACCTATCGTAAGCTCTCTTACTGCACAAATCCCCATTCAATCAAATCTACAGCAAATTAACTCCGAAATTTCCTATTACGGAAATTAAAAATATTACTCTATAATTCCCTTTGTAATTTATTTGTCGGGATGAGGGCATCCCGACCTACCTGGTTTATGCATTTTCGTAGGTCGGGGTGTCCTCACCCCGATGTTAATTGGCATAAAAAAATATAGAAAACATAAAAAGAAGAAAACATGAAATTCATCATAGACCTAATAGAAGACATAAGAGAACAGATCGGAAACCAGGAAGCCTACACCATCACAGCAGGCTTACTCAAAGAAGATCCCGAAGATGATAACAAACTTATCTACTCAGGAGAAGCCCCTCTCAATACCTACCATATCGATGAAATAAAAAAACAACTTATCTTTGAAATTAGCGGTAGCGATACCAAGATCACCGTAGGAGAGCTTATCCCGCCTCTTTTGATATCAGATATGGACCGCATGATGTTTGAGCTCAGAATGGATGTGAATGCACAATACTCTGATATGGAAATTGTAGGTTTTGGAAAAAATGAAGAGGAGAAATGCTATATCCTATTCATCAAGATATAGCAATTCTCTATTTTAAATATTGTGGCTTTTGCTCCAAGAGTATCCAGTTCATACTGATATTGTGTGCTTTGCAAAAGTATGCTAACTGTACAAAAGGGATCTTTTTTCGTCTTTTGATAACTGCAAAGTATTGTGGATCCAGGGCTAGGGCAGAAGCAACATCTCTATCTAAAATTTTTGTTTGTTTGTTTTCTTGCAGAAGAATGGTTTTTACTCTCTGCATCACTTCTTGAAAATCTATCATACTCATCCTTACTATATTACGCTAGGAGAATCATAATAGATTTTTGGAGCAAGGCTTAAAACTATGTCAAATTGTCATAGTTTTTAGAATTTTTCTGAATCAATCTCGATGACCGTATGTACATTCCCTCTTGGATTGAAATCAGCTATGAGTTTCATGGATTTTGGCTCCAGTTTGCTGTAAAGGGCATCAAAGATCTCATTGGCAGAGTTCTCATGAGAGATATGTCTGTACATAAATGAGTTGATATAGAGTTTGAGTGCTTTAAGCTCAATGACTTTTTTATCCGGTGTATAGGAGAGCTTCAATGTTGCGAAATCAGGGTAGCCTGAACGTGGACATAGGCACATGAATTCAGGTAATTCAATATTGATCATATAGTTTTTTTCATGTTCATTCGGCCAGAAGTTCTCTGCTGCATTGATGTCGAATTCCTGTATCTCTTTCTCTCCGTATTTCATCATTATCCTTTAATTGTATGTATCTATCAGCTGTTTTTCTGAAATGGGTTTGGATATACCGAACCCCTGCAGGTAGTCAATGCCAAGTGACTTTAATTTGTTTTTCTGCGTATCGTTATCCACCCATTTGGCGACAGTGATAATGTGCAGATCTTTTGACATTTTCACCATTGATCCCAGCATAGCTTCCGTATTGGCATCATCAAGCTTGGTCACATAATCTCTGTCAAATTGCACAAGATCGAATTTAAAATGTTTCATGTATTCCATGGATGCATTGGAAGAACCGAAGTTGTCGATGGCTATACGAATACCCTTAGCTCTGAATTTGTTGAGTGTTTTGAGGTATCCGCTCAGGTCATGGTGGGTTTTTCTCTCATACAGTTCAATGATCAACCGTGAAGGATCTATTTTACTTTTTCCCAGATAGTTGAAAAATTTCTCTTGAAATTTTTCATCTCTCAGTGAAAAAGGAGAGAGATTGAAAGAGAGTGATATCTGTTCATCTATCAGAGGAAGAAGATCGATCACATGTTGTACAAGTGCCATGTCATATTCTCTTCCCAATCCTAAACGGTTGACAATAGGAAGATACACTCTTGGCAGGATACTGCCTATACTGCTGGAGTTTAGTTTGACGGATATCTCATAAATATCGATGATATTGCTCTTTATGTTCAGGAGAGGCCTAAAAGTAAGAAGAAGTTTCTTCTCTTTGAGTGCATCGATAATAGCCGTTTCGGTTTCTGAGATCTCTTTTGCATCTTTTATCACATTGCTTTTGTGCGCTTTATCGGAAGTTCTGTATTGTGTCGATATAAGGTCTTTCAGGCGAAGGATGTCTTTTTGAAGTTCTTCCCCTGTATTGGTGATCACTGCAAAATTATAATTGAGTTCGATATCGTTAATGATCTTGTGATCGTTCACAAAGTCATCAAATATTTTTTGAATATCATCACTGCTTTTGTCAATGGCGACCAGAAATTCGGCACCGTAACGACGGGCAATAAGAGAATGGTTGTATCCGGACTTATTAAGTGCATTGTCCAATTTATGGATAATAGTGTACAAAAGGAGGTCTACGTCATCTGTACTGTAGTTCTCACTGATCGTAGAGAGGTTTTTTATGATGATCAGCACAAGAGCCTTGGGTTTATAAGCTTCAAGTTGTGCGATAAATGCTTTTTCATTGTAGCCCTGTGTTGCCTGGTCAATGAGTGTCTCGTTGACTGAGAGATCCATAAGAAAATAGATAAAGTAAATAGTAATGAATAAAATTGCGGAAACAAGGAAGGTATTCTCTACCGTTATCTCAATCGTATCATCTTTGAAAAAAGTACTGTAGAGAACCAGAGAGATGAGCAGTACAACAGGTATACCGGCTCTAAGTGCAAGTTTAAACCGTCTTTCTCTTTCCTGTCGTTCCGATAATAGCATTAGACATCCAAGTGTTTTACATCTTTGGCGTGGCTCTCAATGTAGTTTCTTCTTGGCTCTACTTCATCGCCCATGAAGAGGGTAAAGGTATCACTTGCCTCTTCTACATCATCGATCTTGACTTGTAACAGTCTTCTGTTCTCAGGTGTCATAGTCGTCTCCCAGAGCTGCTCAGGGTTCATTTCACCAAGACCTTTGTAACGCTGGATATAGGCACCTTTTTTGGCTGAAGCCTCTACCTCTGCAAAAAGTGCAAGCAGATCTTTGTCTTTGAACTCATCAGTGATATGTTCCTGTATCTTTTGGTGAATGTGGATCGCTTCGTTAAAGTGCGGGTTGGTAAAGAGTACTTCATCGACGATCAGCTCTTCAAGACCGTCATTGGTCTGCACAAAATAGTGAAGTTTATCTTCAGTGATCGTTTTGTTCAGGATGTTGTAGCCAAGGTCCGCAATGAATTTTTCCAGTGTTTTTGCCAATTCTGAGTTGCTTGTTCCTATCATGTCTGGATTCTCGATCATATAGCGCAGTGCTTCCGGCAAGGCAAAACGTTTTTCTATCTCTTTAAGGGTCATTCTGTAGTAGGCAACCAGTTTAAAGAGGTCTACCAGGTCCGCCTGACCCATCGTTTCACTTTCGATCACAGAGATACCGTTTTCAATGAGGTAGTCATTAAGGGACTTATCATCTTTCAGGTAAGTTTCATTTTTCCCTTTTTTGTAACGGTAAAGCGGTGGCTGCGCAAGGTACAGGTATCCTTTTTCAATGACCGGCTGTAAAAATCTGAAGAAGAAGGTCATTAGAAGTGTCTGAATGTGACTTCCATCGACGTCTGCATCGGTCATGATGATGATCTTGTGATATCTTAGTTTGTTTTCATCAAATTCATCACCGATACCACAGCCCAGTGCGGTGATCATGTTTTTGATCTCATCTGATTTCAGGATCTTTTCCAAACGGGCTTTTTCAACGTTGAGGATCTTACCTTTGAGTGGTAAGATCGCCTGGAAAACTCTGTCACGTCCCTGTTTTGCAGAACCACCGGCAGAGTCTCCCTCCACCAGATAAATTTCTGAAATTTCAGGATCTTTGCTCTGACAGTCTGCCAGTTTACCCGGAAGGGTTCCGATGCTCATAGAGTCTTTACGTTTGACAAGGTCTTTGGCACGTTTGGCAGCATCTCTACCGCGTGCAGCAAGGAGTACCTGTGCCATGATAGCCTTGGCTTCAATAGGATTCTCTTCAAGATATTTGTTGAACTGTTCAGAGAAGAACTTCTGCACGAGTGGACGTACATAGGACGAACCGAGTTTCCCTTTGGTCTGCCCTTCGAACTGTGGCTCCGGCACACGTACGGAGACAATGGCAATGAGGCCTTCCTTGCAGTCATCACCGGTGATCTTGGTCCCTTTCTCTTTGGCATTGGCATTTTTCGCGATGTAACTTGCCATAGACCGTGTAAGACCTGCTCTGAAACCGGCTTCATGGGTTCCCCCGTCAGATGTTTTGATATTGTTGA
>CAZCBU010000076.1:0-2524 GCA_964496995.1 uncultured Sulfurovum sp. | reverse complement strand
TTCTGACGAAAATAATCTATCATAGAGCCTTACTTCGACTGCTTTAGCCTCTTTAGCACTCACCCACTGAATAGCACTTTTAACCTTGATACCGCTAGTATCTGATCCACTTTTTGAGTCAGAGTAATACTCTGCTTTTATCTCAATGATATTGCCATTAGTATCTTTAATAACTTCCTTACAAGAGATAATATAACCATGTCTAAGTCGTACAGGTTGTTCAAGTGTAAGACGAAAATAACCTTTTGGAGGATCTCCCATAAAATCATCTCGTTCAATATAAATCTCATTAGAAAAAGGCAGTTTTCTATCCCCCTCTTTAGGTACATCATGCGGATAGTAGGAAGCATCAATCTCTTCAACTCCATCATAGTTTTCGATAGTTACTTTAAGAGGATTTAGCACACACATAACTCGTGGTACTTTTTGGTTCAAATCATCTCTGATGCAAAATTCAAGCTGTGAAACATCAACCATTGAGTTTGCTTTTGCAATACCTATCTGATCACAAAAATTCAAAATAGACTCTGGCGTATAACCTCTTCTTTTATATCCGGCAATTGTCGGTAAACGGGGATCATCCCAACCACTCACTTGCCCTCCTTCAACCAATTCCAGAAGCTTTCTTTTGCTCATCACGGTATAGTTGATGCCAAGTCTTGCAAACTCATGTTGGTAAGGGCGTGGTGGTTTCAGCTCAAGTGTATCCAGTACCCAATCATAAATATCACGGTTGTTTTCAAACTCCAGTGTACAAATAGAGTGGGTAATACCCTCAATATAGTCAGACAGACAATGTGCAAAGTCATACATGGGGTAAATGGACCATTCATCTCCTGCTCTAAAGTGATGTGCATGTCTGATACGATATAGAAGAGGATCTCTCATTTTCATATTGGCAGCAGACATGTCAATTTTAGCTCGAAGAACGTGTTCACCGTCTTTAAACTCACCATTTTTCATTCTTTCAAAAAGGTCCAGGTTCTCTTCAACACTACGCTGGGCGTACTTGCTTCGTTTTCCTGCTTCTGTTACCGTTCCACGGTATTCTCTCATGGTTTCTTCATCCAGACTGTCAACGTATGCTTTGTCCATTTTTATGAGTTGGACAGCGTAATCATAGAGGCGGGAAAAGTAGTCTGAAGTAAAATATACGTCATCACCCCAGTCAAATCCAAGCCACTTTACAGCATCTTTCAGAGCCTCAACATATTGGGTATCTTCTGTCGTTGGATTGGTATCATCCATTCTCAGATTACAGTGACCCTTATAGTCACGGGCGATACCAAAATTGATAGTGATTGATTTAGCGTGTCCAATGTGCGGGAACCCGTTAGGCTCCGGAGGGAATCTTGTAACCACTTCTTTATATTTGCCTGATTTTAAGTCTTCCTCAACGATTGTACGTAAAAAATCTTTACTCTGATTCATTATAATTAAACCTTTTTATTTGTGAATGGTATTTTATCAAATTTAATGCTTATAGCATCTTAGAGTTGTTACATGAAGGGAAAAAGAAAAAATAAGGGAATACTTCTCATCATTTGAAATGGTCTGTCGAGAGCAGCTAAGCTCACAAAATACCTCTTGCTTTTGCAGCAAGCCAAGGTGAAACTCCCGTTATAGCAAGCACAACAATGAACAGATCACCTTTCTTAACATTGAATACCTGCATGATCTCATGCCATGATCTCCCTGCAATGAAATGTCCGAACAGGAACTCAAACGATAACGTAAGTATCACCCAAAGCAGACCAAGAAAAATATATACTTTTGTTTCTGAAGAACCAATAGATGAAACCAACATGAATGCAACTAAAAATACCAGGACAGCCAACAGTATGCCACTTAACGGAAGTGCCATCTCTGCACCTATTACCGGTACAAGCACTTTTTCACGAAAGGTACCGTTTAAAATGGCGGCTATAACAATGACGAACCATATTCCTGTCCCTTTTAATAAGATGCTGACCATCCGCATTTTGCTCCTCTATGGCTTTACTTTTTTTATATGAAGAGTACAAAAAAATGTCTTTCGTGACATAAACTCCTCCTCATCTAAAGTATTATACACTAAATGATATCGAGAGGAAAGTAGTATATGCATAACAATATCATTATAAAAACAGGAGATATCACCAAAGAGAATGTCTGTGCCATCGTCAATGCTGCGAACAGCTCACTTATGGGAGGAGGCGGTGTGGACGGTGCTATACACAGAGCAGGGGGACCTGCCATTTTGGAAGCCTGCAGAAAGATACGCAAGGAACGGTATCCTTCCGGTTTACCTACAGGGGAAGCCGTGGCAACGACCGGTGGAAATTTACAGAGCAAATACGTGATTCATACGGTAGGACCTGTGTATCATAGCTGTGGAGATCGTTGTGCTTCTCTTTTGGCATCATGTTATGAGAATTCACTCAAACTGGCAGTAAAACTGGGATGCAAAGATATTGCTTTTCCTGCCATTTCAACAGGGATATACGGCTACCCCAAATTGCAGGCTGCAGAGATCGCCTACAAA
>CAZCBU010000075.1:0-2978 GCA_964496995.1 uncultured Sulfurovum sp. | reverse complement strand
AGGTTTAAAATGTGCATTTCTGAAATAAAAGTCCTTCTTGATGCTGAAGTTGAAAAACGTAATTCTATTTCCGAACTCTCTTTGGAAAAACCGGATCCTCTTTTTATCGCTTCAAAATATCAAGATGAATCCATTGCCTTGATCTGTGCATTGTTTGCCTACGGAAATGCAGGACAGATCGTTAAATTTCTTACTTCTTTAGATTTTTCTCTCCTGGATGAGCGTGAAGAGGTGATCAAAAAAACTTTGTCTTCCCACTATTACCGTTTTCAGAAAAATGAAGATGTCTCTACACTATTCATAGCGATAAGACGATTGAAACAAGAGGATACAATAGAAAATCTTTTTTATGAAGGATACAAAAAAGAGCACAATATTCTGGATGGTTTATGGCATTTTATTGAAACCTTTCAAGAACTGCTGCCTTACAAAACACAGGGATACAGTTTTTTGACAGGTTCTCTTCCCAAAAAAGTCGCCACAGCAGGAACATACAAACGTTATATGATGTATTTGCGCTGGATGGTGCGTAAAGATGAACTTGATATGGGTTTATGGTCAAAGATAGATAAAAAAGATCTTTTAATGCCTTTGGATACACACACTTTTAAAATGGCACAGAAACTGGGATTGCTTAAACGAAGATCCTACGATATGAAAGCTGCTATTGAATTGACCGAAAACTTTAAAAAATGGGATGAAAATGACCCCGTGAAGTATGATTTTGCTTTGTATCGTATAGGTCAGGAAGGAATTGTGATATAAGCGGAAATTCTTATAAAAATAGTCTTGTTTTAACCGCAAATTTAGTACTTTTTCTGTAAAATACATGCAAATGAATCTCAGGATGAGGTTCTAAATTAATAAGAGGATGTTTTATGGAAGGTGTATTTACTTACCTTGGCGCTATTTTAGGACACGGACAGATGATGTTCGTGGCACACTTGATCCTGGTAGCGATCATTGTTCTTGCTATTGCCAAAATGGCTACAAAAAGTCTCAGGGCTGTACCGAACGGTACTCAAAATGTGATGGAAGCATACCTTGGCGGTGTGGTTGCCATGGGTAAAGATGTGATCGGTGAAGAGCTTGCAAGAAAATATCTTCCGCTTGTAGCAGCAGTGGGTATGTTTATTTTTGTATCAAACGTTATCGGTATTATCCCGGGGTTTGAATCTCCGACTTCAAATATCAATGTGACTTTACCTTTGGCACTGATGGTATTTGTTTACTATAACTATGAAGGTATCAAGAAAAACGGTGTTGTTCATTACTTCGCACACTTTGCCGGACCGGTGAAAGTACTTGCACCGTTGATGTTCCCGATCGAGATCGTTTCCCATCTTTCAAGAATTATTTCACTTTCATTCAGACTTTTCGGTAACATCAAGGGTGATGACCTTTTCTTATGGGTTCTTTTGATGCTGGTACCATTCATTGCGCCGCTTCCTGCATACTTGCTGTTGACATTCTCGGCATTGCTGCAGACATTTGTATTTATGATCCTGATCTACGTATATCTTGCCGGCGCAGTGGCGATAGATGATGATGAGCATGAAAAATCACCAAATCCTGCTATAGAAACAATGGGTGCAGTATAATAAAATAGATGAGACTTGGAGACAGACCACTGGGTTTCATTATTAACTTTCTCTTAGGTGTTGCATGGGCATTTGTGCTCATCGGCGCCGTTACCTCTTTTCTTTCTTTTTATCCAGAGAACATATTCTTTGCCATTATTTATGCCTGTATCGGTGCTTTACCGGGGATGGTCGCTGTACTTGTACTGGAGTATATCATTACCTCCAAAGAGAAATATGCAGAGTTGCAAAAACAGACAAAACTGCTTGAAGAACTGGTATCTCTTTTTAAAAAATGATCTATTTTTAGATAGGGACAAGGCATCTCTTCTCCCTATGACTGAAATATACACATTTCATTCCTAAACTCTCTCATAGCACCAAAACGCTATAATATTTTCAATTTAATATGTACTATTTTAGAAGGAATTCCACTATGTTTGAAACCGTTATCGGTCTTGAAGTTCATGTGCAACTTAACACAAAAACAAAACTCTTCTGCTCTTGTCCCACCTCTTTCGCAGAACATCAGAACAGTAACACTTGTCCTACCTGTCTGGCATTGCCCGGCGCTCTGCCTGTGGTTAACAGAGAAGCAGCGATCAAAGCGATGCGCTTTGGGTATGCTATCAATGCCAATGTCAACCACTCTTCAAATTTTGACAGAAAGTCTTACTTCTATCCTGACAGTCCTTCTGCCTATCAGATCACTCAGTTAAGCAAAGCGATCGTACAGAAAGGTGAAGTCTTTATTGATCTTGCAGATGGTACTCAGAAACGTATTGGGATGACACAGGCTCACCTGGAAGCGGATGCAGGGAAAAATATGCATGAAGGTGATCACTCCAAAGTAGACTTGAATCGTGCAGGGACACCACTGATGGAGATCGTTTCTGAACCGGATATGCGTTCTTCGGATGAAGCAGTTGCCTATTTGAAGAAACTGCATGCGACTGTACGTTACCTTGATATCTCCGATGCAAATATGCAGGAGGGTTCATTTAGATGTGACGTGAATGTTTCCATCCGTCCAAAAGGGCAGGAAGCGTATGGTACCAGAGTGGAGATCAAGAATATCAACTCATTCCGATTCGTTTCTGCAGCCATTGCCTATGAGGTACAGAGACAGACAGAAGCCTATGAAGATGGTGTCTATGAACAGGAAGTGCATCAAGAGACACGTCTCTGGGATGTGGATAAGGGTGAGACACGCTCCATGAGAGGAAAAGAGGAGGCGGCAGACTACCGTTATTTCCCGGATCCTGACCTCCGTCCTCTGATCGTGACTGATGAGATGATTGAAGAGGCGCAAAAGATCCCTGAACTTCCGGATGCAAAAGTGAAGCGTTATGTGGAAGAACTCGGTATTAAGAGAGCTGATGCTTTGGTTATTACTTC
>CAZCBU010000074.1:0-5734 GCA_964496995.1 uncultured Sulfurovum sp. | reverse complement strand
TTCATTTTATGCACTCAGTCCTTTACGCAGATCTCTGACACTTTTGGAAACATTCATCAAAGATATTATTCATGATCTCAATACGCCCATCAGCAATATACTCATAAACCTTAAAATGATGGATGCCAAAAATGAAGAAGTTGAGAGTATTTCACGCAGTACCAAAGCTATTTCTATGCTTCACAACAACCTAAATGCCTATTTGGAAAAAACCAAAAATGAAAGTGAGAAGTTTAAACTCAAAGAAGTGATCGATGAACAGGTCACTTTTTTTGCTCCCATGTATGACTATCTTCAATGGGAAACTGAAGTAGATGAACGTATTTTGATCACAGATCGCCATACATTCAGCCGTATTCTCTACAATCTTCTCAGTAATGCCTGTAAATATAACACAGCCAATGGATTCATCCGTATTGAAACCATTGGGGATGTACTTCATATAAGTAACAGCAGTCATGGGATCAAAGAGCCTTCCAGAGTTTTTGAACGTTTTTATAAAGAGAGTGAACGGGGGCTCGGTATCGGTCTGCACATTGTCAAAGCACTTTCGGAACAACTTCATATCAAGACACAGCTCACTGTCGCGGACAAAACGGTAGAGGTAACACTGCAACTTTCCGAGGTAACACTCAACTAACACTCCTGTTTTATACTTCTACTTATCATTCGTATTTAAAAAGGAGATAAAATGATAAGCAAATATTTACTCGGATCGGCAATTACAGCTTCATTACTTTTAGTAGGATGCGGTAGTGGAAGCACAGATACGACTACAACTACAAGCAGTACGGATACAACAACATTAAGCACTACAACAGGTTATGTGGTAGATTCAGCAGTCCAAAATATGGACTATGACTGTGTTGCAGACAATGATATGAATAAAGTTACTGGTGCCGATGGTGCATTTACCTGTCAAAATATGAGTCAGGTAAGATTCAGGATCGGTGAGATGGTACTTGGAGAGATCAATGCTTTACCACAGGATAAATATGTATTCCCTCAGGATATTCTTGGTACTACCAGAGGTAATATAACCGATGCAAAAGTAACCGCTATGGCTCAGCTTCTTCAGTCACTTGATGAAAATGATGATTTAAGTGATGGTATACAGATAACAGATGAAGAAAAAGATCTTTTAGCAGATGCGGCTACAACCTTTAGTGCTGAAGACCTGGACCAATATCTGGAAAGTATTTCTATGAATCCGGTCAAAATGCGTACACAAACAGAAGCACAGGAGCATTTAAGAACTACCATGCAGGAACTAAACGCTCATCAAGAAGAAAATCAAGGGACAAATGGTGTTGATCTTTCACAATACCCTATGTCAAATTTGACTGATGCACAGAAATACACGATCGCATTTATGTGGAATGAAGAGAAACTGGCAAAAGATATCTATCTGGAACTGAACCTCATCTATCCTACTCAGCAATTGGAGAATATTGCAACAAAATCTGAAACAATGCACCAGGCATTGGTAGAAGATCTGGTACAGCGTTATGATCTCAATATTACGAATTTGGTGGATTATAAAGAAAATTATTCAGAAGAAGAACTCAGAGCATTTGGCCCTGGAGAATTTGGAGTACAGGAGATCCAGGATCTTTACGATACACTTTATGCTGAAGGAAAACAGTCCCAGCAGGCTGCCCTTGAAGTAGGATGTAAAGTAGAAGTAACTGATGTAGAAGACTTGTTAGACGAGATCAAGATCGCAGAAGAAGTAGATGCACAAGATCTTATTGCTACATGGAATGTATTACTCAGCGGAAGCTACAGTCACTACTGGGCTTTTGACAAAGGACTTAAAAACAAAGGTGTGACTGACGGATGTTGTTCACTTGGAACAGATTTCTGTCATCCTGAATATCCTCAAAATGAAAATGGCGGCAACGGACAGAATAACCACTAATTCCATAGTCCTTCCCTCCTCCCCCTTCCTTTTTTCTGACCGGTATACTTTATACCGGTCAGATATTTTTCAAACATCTACGTCTATCCAATCACAGATCATAACAATGCAAGAATGTCACATATACAGTAAAATATCTGCATTCCAGGTAACACCAAGGTAACAATCATACCTTATACTTAGAGAGCTATTGAGATAAAAAACTTCATAGCAAAACACCAAAGGATATATCATGAAAAAAACACTATTTATTTCAATACTACTCGCCATCACAGCAATGACAGCAAATGCTTCTCAAATGGACCGTGAAGCATACAGTACAATGATGCAGGAGAAATACGGCGCAGGTGCCAATGAGAAAAAATATCAACAACAGAATCAATACAGAAATGGTTCAGGTGAAGGTCATGGAGAAGGCAAACAAATGCGTAAACGCAATGGTTCTGGTGGATCTGGCGGTCATGGCGGCAAAGGAAAAATATAAGCTCTTCCTCTACTTTCGATCTGCGTGCCTTGCACAAACACCTATAGAGTACATCATAATTTGATGATGTACTTTTACTCCTTAAAGGAAACCTATGCGTTACATTTTCTATATACTCTCTACTTTTCTATTCCTAGGTTGTGGTCCGGGAGATCACATGGATGAATCAATGGATGACAGCACAGTGATCACCACAGTCAATGATACCCTCTACTATGGTGACATTATTAACAATGATGTCATTGGATTGGATCTGAAACTCATGCAACAGGTACAAACGATCAACAGTAACGGTGAATATCCGTATGAGATCGCACAGGCATTGCATGATGAGCTCTATATCCTCAATCGAAAAGATTATGTCATAGGTATCCTGGATCCGATCACAAATACGATCAGAAAAGAAATTCCTCTGTCTTTTTACCCACGTTCCATCAAGATCAATCTCAATGATACTTTGCTGACCTCTGCAAATGAACCTGCCGCAGCGGTCATCACCTCCGATGTAGCGTCAACAAGCTATACAGACTCCAGCTATAAAGACCCTGTCTCTTATGGTGGAAGCAATGCGACCGGTCATCCTGTCTGGGTAAGTACTTCTGAGTTTCTTCTTCTTGACAGAACAGAAAATACTCTTGAACTCTACACAAAAGGTTCTTTCACCCCCATTGACAAACTCCACACCAAAAGTTCTATACACCATATTTTGTCCAAAAACGGGATATTTTACGGTATTAGCGAAGGAGAGCAGAATGTTGTTTCTCCCGGCATTATCAAATTCACAGTAAGTAACGGCAAGATAAACCTCATTTCAGAACGTTTACTTTCTGATCTATCCGGGTTGCCAAGTGATTTTCTTCCGGCAACCTGGGGTGCACACCATGGTGCCTTTCATCCTACAAAAGATTACATTTATATTGGATCAGCAGAAGGAAATGTATTTGTGCTTGATCTGCAAAACCTGGATCTTGCAGATACATTCAAAGCGGGTAAAGGCATAGGACACTTTACATTTTATAATGATATGCTGATCACGACCAACCACTATGATACATTCAAATCATTTCATGATGCCAGTGACCCGACCGATCATCAGTTCATTAAAAATCTCTATTTCTCAGATCAGATCTATGACGGCATCACCATGCAGTCCCATACGACACATATTGTAGATAACAAACTCTATTTTATGTTCAACACAGATCATGACAGCACGCTCTATAAGGTAGATCTTGATACGATCAGCATTGACCAGACCATTCAATTATCAAATCGTTACTGTCTCATGGGAAGTCTTGTTTCTGAAAGCACGACAAGCGTAGGCATGTAAATTTATCTCTACTATGGATACTTTTTAGTACATTTGAACTCTTGCTGGTTTGATTTTCAGAATGCTGGAAGATCACTCTGGACATAAACCGCTAACACTTCTTTTGTTAGACTGTGAAATATTTCTATCAGAAGGAGTGAAAAATGAAACAGAAAAATCTTTGGCTAATGGGTTTGACCCTGCCTTTATTCGTGGCTTGCGGAGGTGGAGGAAGTACAACCACTGCTACAGAAGGCAGTACAGCTTCCTCATCTTATACCAGTTCGTCCGACAAGTACCAGGAAAAGTCAGAAGAAGATAAAAAGAAATCAGAAGAAGATGAAAAGAAAAATGAAGATGATCAAGATACAAGCAATAACAGCTCTTCAGGTTCCAACACAGGAAATTCCTATAGCTATGTTCTAACCGCATGGAATGACCTTGGTATGCACTGCATGGACGGGAATGACTTCTCTGTCTTCTCTGTACTGCCTCCCTACAACAATCTTCATGCACAGATCAAAGACAAGAATGGAGACCTCATCACTTCAGGTGTGACAGTCACGTATGAAGCAGCAAAAGGTACCGATGGCAAACTCAATACATCCAGTACGGATAAAACAAACTTTTGGGATCACAGTCAAAAGCTTTTTGGTGTCATTCTGGCAAAAGATACCGGACTCACCGGTGTAAAAACACCAAATACAACACCTCAAAAACTTACATTCAATACCACACACCAATGGTGGGAAGCGGAAGGTATTCCTATTACACCTTACAATGATGACGGAAGTAAAAACTACTACCCGCTTGTCAAAGTCGTTGCAAAAGATGCGCAGGGGAAAATGCTTGCAGAAGCCACGACTGTACTCCCTGTCAGTGACGAAATGGACTGTAAACGCTGCCACGAGAGCAATGCACCGAGCAATGCTGCAAGACCAAATGCAGGATGGGTGAACAATGCTGATCCTGAAAAAGACTACAAATTCAATATTCTTCGTATCCATGATGAGGAACATCCCGATGCGGTGACAAAAAATAACACTGCACTACAGGCAAAAGGATACAGCTATGATACAAAAGGTCTTGAAGCAACAGCCAATGGAGGCACAGCTATTCTTTGTGCTTCCTGTCACAGGACCAATGCCCTGCCGCATACAGGTGTCAATAACATCAAAGCATTCACTACTGCGATCCACAGCAAACATGCCAAAGTGATCGATCCGCTTAACGGATTGCCGCTCAATGACATCAATAATAGAAATGCCTGTTATACCTGTCACCCTGGTGCACAGACAAAATGTCTCAGAGGTGCCATGGGTGATGCCAAAGATGCCAACGGCAACAATGCTATGCAGTGTCAAAGCTGTCACGGAGATATGAATGCTGTAGGAGACAAAAACCGGGAAGGATGGCTCCATGAACCAAACTGTCAATCTTGCCACCATGACGGAAAAAGAGAACTCTCAGCCATTGATCCTGCAACCAATACACTGAGACATGTCATTGATACGAAGTTCGCTACCAATGTCAATACACCGGCAAAAGGATTGAGCCTTTACCGTTACAGCAAGGGGCACGGGAAACTTCAGTGTGAAGCCTGTCACGGTGCGACACATGCTATTTTCCCTGCACACAATGCAGACAATATTCTGAGTAATCAGATACAGGGACATTCAGGAACGATCAGTGAATGTACTGCCTGCCACGACTCTGTACCAAAAACAGTTACCGGCGGACCTCATGGTATGCACCCTGTAGGTCAAAACTGGGTCAAAGACCATGAAGATGCTGCAGAAAACAATGCTGCACAATGTAAGGTATGTCATGGTCAAGACTATAGAGGTTCAGCACTCTCCAAAACGTGGACAAGCCGTTCATTCTCTACTGAATGGGGACAGAAGAACTTTAGTAAAGGGCATAAAGTAAGCTGTTATGACTGCCACAACGGACCAAAGGGAGACTGATCCCCAAAACATACCTGCTTGATTCAAAAGGAGGAGATACTATCTCCTCCTTT
>CAZCBU010000073.1:0-6045 GCA_964496995.1 uncultured Sulfurovum sp. | reverse complement strand
TTGGGAGGTTAAACAACATAAGAAAGCATACCACAATTTATGCTTAGAGTATGTTAATGCTGTACCTTTTCAACGATCTCATTTAACGTTTTTTTATTGATGACAATACTTTTATCACCGTTCTTCTTTGCATAGAGTTTGCGGACCATCTCTTCTATTTCAGCAGACTCACTCATATGCGGGTAAAGTATCTTCAAGGCTTCCGCTTCACTGTAATTTCCGACATGTGTTTTCATTTTAAAGCTCGGCAAATAACGACCAAGCAACATAACGATCATACCCGATACAAAGGCCAGGATCACCATCCACCATTCCGTAACATTCTTTTCAGCCGGAACTTCGGGTTCTCCGTCATCCAGCATCGATTTCTGAGGTACTTTCAAATTGGTCTGCACCACACCTGTTTTGGCCTCTGGCGTTGCTGCTGCCGATTTTACCTGTGCTGCATCTTCAATACTGATCTCGTAAGAAGGTATTTTCAGCTGTTTCAGTGTTTTTGTCTTTGTATCATACACCGAAATACTTTTGGCAGGGATCACAAAATCATGGTCAGAGATAAATGCAAAACTTTTTACATAGGTACTTGTGATCGTATGATCACTCAGATCAGAAGTGATCTGTGCATCATCACTGTAAACCGTTACACCGTCAATTTCGTAATTCGGGAATTCAAAATCTTCAAGACTTCCCTCTCCAGTGATCTTGACAGTAAGATTCACAGGTTTATTGGCTTTGACTTTTTGTGAATCAATATGCTGTTCCAGAGTAAAGGATCCTACAAGATCACTCTCCTGCGGTTTTGCTTTCACTTCAATATCGATCATGTTTGAAGCAATAGGTACCCAGGTCGTTCCAAAGAATCTTCCGAACATATCTCGCCTGTTCCTGTCTGCTACACCGATCTTGGCTGTTGCCGGCCCCACAGTAAAATTCCCTTCAGACTGAGGTATGAGCATGTATCGCAATTCTGTCACTTGACGGTTGCCTTGATTATAACTCTTCTCTTCACCTACCTCTTTGACAAAGAAACCTTTGAATTCAGGCTTGTTGTATTGAGGGTTTTCAGAGAGTCTCACACCGTGCTGCAGAGAAAAATATACGGTTACCAATATCGGTTCACCCACGATGACGGATTTTTTATCACTTCGAAGCTGCAGTGAGAACTTGGCATTGTCACCTGCATTCGGCAGAGTGGATTTAACCACCTTGATATCGATCGGCTTGGTTTTATACTCCGTACCGTCAATATTGACCGAATAAGACGGGATCGTCATATCTTTTTGCGGTGCAAATGTCAGTACCAGTGTTGTTGTACGCGTATTCTTCATCTCACCGTTAATATAGGTATATGAATTATTCTGCCCCTGGTGTCTTCCTAAAACAGGTACACCATCTATCTCCTGAATATTCGGGAATGCCGCTCTGTTACCATTGGCTGTTATCTTAAGTTGTACCATACTGCCCTGTACCACTTCTGTATTTGAAACCGTTGCTTCGACACCTGCTGCATGCGACAGTGTGAACAGTGCATATGGCATAGCAAACAGTATCAATAATAGTTTTTTAATTCTTGTCATTTTTTCTCCTCTATCATAGTTTTAAATGTGTTTTTGCCTACCATGGATTGACATCCTCTCTCGGTTTTGGTTTGCCTGCACCCATCTGATACATCATCGTCGGTGTACCTTTCTGTCCCATTTTTTTCAACAGTCTTTTGAGTTCCTGCTCTTTAAGCTTCTCTTCTTTACTCTTCTTTTTTTGATCTTTTGGCTGACCTGAAGGCTTTTCACCCTTTTTATCTTTGGGTTTTTGCTCTTTTTTTGCCCCGGACTTATCTTTGTCACCCTTTTTCTTTTGATCTTCTTTCTTTTTCTGACCTTGTTTATCTTTCTTGTCTTTCTTATCTTTTTGGTCACCCTTTTTCTTTTGATCCTTTTTTGGATCTTTTTTCTTCTGGGCATCCTTTTTTTTCTGCTCATTTTTACTGTTTTGATCTTCTTTCTTTTTCTGATCCTTGTTTTTATCCTGATCTTTCTTCTTTTTTTTGTCTTTCTTCTCTTTTTGATCTTTTTTCTTTTTCTTTTGATCCTGCTCTTCTTTCTTCTTTTTCATCTTCTTGGCAAGTTCAAGGTTAAAACGTGTATCTTTATCTTCTCTGATATTCAAAGCCTCTTCATAACTCTTGATCGCTTTCTCCAGATCTTTCTTCTGAAAATAGCTGTTCCCGATGTTATGCAAACGGGTCGCTTTGTCTACACCCTTGGCTTTCTGATACGATTTAATGGCAGCATCATAATTTTTAGACTTGTACTGGGCATTTCCAATATCATACTGACGCTCACCACTCTTCTCTTCCAACGAATTCAGAAGTGCCGCACTCTTCGTGTATGCTTTGGCTTCATAAGCACTCTCTGCCTCTTTAATGGTTTTAAAATCTGTCAGTCCGGCCTGAAGGAAAGTAAATAACATCAACATTGTCAATACAACTTTCTGAACACTGAATACTGAATGCTGAACATTTTTTTTCATCATACTTCTCTCCTTCTGGGCAATGAACTCAGTCCGATCAGGAGGAACAATAGCCCAAGCCCGAGCGGATAGTAAAAATACTCCACACGCTGCTTGACTTTCACTTCACCCTGCTGCTGATTTTTATATTTACTCCGTATCACTGACACGAGATTCTCTATATCTTCTTTTCCATTGGTCGCTACCACATAGGCACCCCCACTCTCTTTGGCAAGGATCCCCAGGGCATCATTACGCTGGCTAATGGCAATCGTTCCGTCTTTTTTGGTAAGCGGTTTGCCGTTGGCATCAAGCACCGGAGATCCTTTTGTTGTCCCTACCAGGACGACATACAGATCGATCTTGTTTTCTTTGAGCACATCTGCCAGACCTGCGATCGCTTTTTCATCTCCACCATCAGTAAAGAGTACCAGGATCTTCGGATCTTTCTTTTCAAGCAGAGAGTTTGCAAGTTCACCCAAGGCCAGGAAATCCGTAGATCCCATATTGATGTAGGAGTCATCCACTCCTTCCACCATCATTTTAAGTGTCTCTTTGTCACTCGAGAACGGTGCAAGCACAAAAGGACTGTAGGCAAAAGCCACCACTCCTATCTCATCACTCGGCATCGCATCAAAGAAAAGATTCATCTTCTTTTTAGCAAAGGTCAAGCGGTTCGGATAGATATCGGTACTGCGCATAGATCCGGAAATGTCAAGGGCTGTCAACAGTGTCAACCCCTGTACTTCCACTATCTTGTCACCTTCATCTTTGACCGGTCTGGCCAAAGCTACGATCATAAAGAAGATCCCTGCGAAGAGAATGACATTTCTCAACTTCAATGGCATACTCTCACTGCTGGCACTCAGACGCTCAAGCACCTTGTCATCAAAAATACGTGACAAATGTTCTTTGTTCGTTGAGATCAAAAAAGCAAAAAGCACAAACGGGATCACAAAGATCCAAAAGAGATACGGATTTACAAATTCAATCATTATATCCCCCTGTTATTTCTATAGTATATAAACAGAAGCAGACTCAAAATAGCCAAGAAGAGCGGATAAATATACAAATACGTATGCTCCACGATCTTCTTGTTATCTATTTTACTTGCTTCAAGTTTGTCGATCTCATCATAGATACGGCTCAATGTCTCTGCCGAACGCGCAGCATAGGCTTCACCTTTTCCTGCTTTGGCCAAGGATTTGAGGTAATTGGCATCATAGTCTCTCGGTCCGCCGATACCGATGGTATAGAGTTTTACTTTTCTTTTCTCAACCATATTCTTCACATCTGCAAAAGGGATTTTTGACATATTGTCAATCCCGTCTGTCAAGAGAATGACAATTTTTGATTTGGCTTTACTTTTGCTCATCAGATTATAGGCCTGGACCAGCGCATCATTGATGGCTGTTCTTTTTCCTGCCATTCCAAGCTCCTGCATTTCAGTAATGTTGGTCAAAAACTTTTTCTCAAACGTCAATGGCGAAGCAATAAATGCCACATCCGCAAAAGTGACCATACCGATACGGTCATCTTTACGTTTCTTAATAAAATCTCCCACTACCTCTTTGACCACGTCGAACTTGTTTTTATACGGATCATTCGGATCAAAGCCCATTTGACGCATAGAGTCCGAAGAGTCAATGACCAATACAATGTCACGTCCCTCTTTTTTTGAGTTGGTGTAGTTCTTGGTGATCACCGGTGAAGCCAAAGCAATGACAGCCGAGATGATCCCGATCCACTTTAACCACGCCAGTATTGAAGACTTATTCGCCTCTTTGGCGATCAGCGCTTTGACATGCGGGAAAAAGATCGCTCTGCTGCGTTCTTTACACCAGCGTGCACAGACAATAAAGAGCAGTACAACCAACAGTAATAAAGGGTATTCAAAACTAAACTGATTCATCTGCCACCTGCACATAGAGGTTGAAACGGTTCAAAGTATCCTGGTCCACTTTCTGCACCTCTTTTTTGTATTTATATTGTTCCAATAATGGCTCCAACTGGGAAAACAATTCTTTGCGTCTCTCGTCTGTTGCCAGCAGTCTCGCATAATGGGTCGCATCATAGGCAGACTTCTTGGTATCGTGCCAGTCGATCGCTTTGAGTTTTTCAAGATAGCCTTTGGCAAGGTTGATCTTTCTCTGTTTCCAAAGCTTCTTCACTGTAAAATAGACCAGTACCAATACGATCAAAACAGCCAATATGATCAATCCCCAATAGAGATAAAAACTGTTGTCAGGGATCTCCAATAATGGTTTAATATCTTTGAGCTGCTGACTTAAATTTGCATCTGGATTCATATTTACCTCATTCTTTTCATTAGTTTCAATGCAGGGTCTTCATGGGTATAGACCTTGGTAAAACGAATACCCTGCTTTTTAAACTGTTTATAGAGTTTTTCATCATTGTCATGCAGGGCTTTTTTATAACTCTTCAGAGTGCCTGCATCCACATTGCCTTCAAAGCTCTGTTTTGTCTCCATATCGATCAGTCTGAGGTAACCCAGTTCACTCGGATCCTCCTCGAACCTGTCTCGCACGATGATGGCAAAGACATCATGCTTTTTGCTCAAAAGCTTGAGGTCAATATCGCCTACAAAATCCGAAATGATAAAGAGCAGTGCTTTTTTCTTCAAACGGTTGTTCAGTGTCTCCACCAAGGCCTTGAAGTCACCCTCTTTACCCAGTGGTTCAAAATCCACTATCTCTTCTACCGCCCTTTGGACGGAAAAGAGTTTTTTACTGGGTTTGCTCAAACTGTAAAGTTTGTCTGCAAAGGTCATATGCGAAAAGAGGTCTGCATTTTTCACTGCAGAGAATCCCAGTGTTGCCACTACCTCTGCTATAATGTCAGACTTCTGTTTCACAGTTCCAAAATAAACAGAACCTCCCAGAACGGAGACCACCACCACATTGAGTTCACGCTCCTCTTTGTAGACTTTTACAAAAGGTTTGCCAAGCTTTGCAGTGGTCTTCCAGTCGATCTTACGGACATCATCTCCATAGATATATTCACGAAGTTCTGCAAATTCAAAGCCTTCGCCCTGGAACAATGATGCATTGTTTCCAAGCATGTCTCCATAAACTTGTTTTTTGGTTTTAAGGATAATTTTTTTTGCTGATTTTTTCAATGTTATCCTTTACTTTTATTTTCCATTTTCCATCCCGTTCCTATGGAATCGGCACTGCTGCCAAGATCTTCTCAATAATATAATCCTGAGTAATATCCTCAGCCTGTGCTTCATAACTCAGGATGATCCTGTGACGAAGGATCTCTTTGGCAATATAGGCGATCTCTATCGGTGAAACATAATCCTGCCCTTTCAGGTAGGCAATAGCTCTGGATGCTTTATACATATCGATACTCGCACGCGGTGAAGCACCATATTCAATATAAGCCTCCAACTCTTCCAAACCATAAGCTTTCGGATCACGTGTTGCGGCTACCAGTTCAATGATATATGCTTCGATCTCTTCATCCATATGGACTTTCAACGCTTCTTTACGAATGGTTTCAAGGTCTTCTCTG
>CAZCBU010000072.1:0-3157 GCA_964496995.1 uncultured Sulfurovum sp. | reverse complement strand
GTAGGGTGTTGTGTCCCCACAACACCAAAAAAGTGTCATTAAAGATCAAACCCTATTACACAGGCTTTATCCCCCTGGGCTGATTTAAGATCGGTGATCTTCTCATTGTCTCCCTGATCCAGCCATTCTGCCAGAGACTCTTCAGCACACTGGGCATCGATATCTGTAGGATCCCCTGCCTTTTTATGATATGTTTTACAGGTCACGCCTATTTCGGTTACAAGTGTTTCTGCATTTTTAAGACCTTTTGCATCTACCAGACCGTTTTTTATTGCAACACAGGCAGAGAGGCTGACATTGTTGATGATCAATGCTCTCTCTTTGAGTTGTATAGTCTCTGCGGTGACGTCACCGCTGAGTGTATCATTGACCGCATCATTGATAGCATCATCAATGGTAGAGCATCCAGAACATACCAGTGCAGCCAGTAGTATTAAACTTGTTTTTATCATTATATTATCCTTGTGACAGGCATTATATCAAGAGGAGAATGAAAAGGAGTTAATTTTGAAAATAATAGGTGTGAGAAATGAAATATATTCCCAAGTAAATACTTGGGAATAAAGTGAAGTGTTTAAAGGCTTAGCAAGAGTACGTTGAAGAGAATTCAAACGCTGTTGGTCTTCCTTCATCAGGCCATACCTGTCTTTCAAATTGATAGTGCTGATAGGTATCGATGAAATCATCTGTAAATACTGGTTTAAGGAAATCATTGTCATCGATGAGTCCTTCAAGTGCTTCTCTAAGTGTATGAGGCATCTGAGGAATATTTTTTTCTCTGATCTCATCAAGTGATAACTCAAAGAGATCTTCGTTCATTGGACCTATAGGAATGTAACTATGTTTAATACCGTCAAGCCCTGCCATCATCAATACAGCAAAACAGAGGTAAGGGTTTGCTGTAGAGTCCGGGAATCTTGTTTCAATTCTTGTAGCCATTTCACCCGCTCCGTAAGGAATACGACATGCTGCAGATCTGTTTTGGCTTGAATATGTCAAGATACTTGGTGCTTCAAATCCAGGGATAAGTCTCTTGTATGAGTTTGTACTTGGGTTTGTAAATGCAGAAACAGCGTGAGCATGTTTGAAAATACCACCAAGGTAATGAAGTGCTGTATCTGAAAGGTTTGCATAAGCACCTTCTTTATAAAAAAGGTTTTTGCCATCTTTCCAGATAGACTGGTGTACGTGCATACCGTTACCATTATCACCATAAAGTGGTTTTGGCATGAATGTTGCAGATTTTCCGTTAAGGTGTGCTACCATTTTTACAACATATTTGTATTTTTGTACATTGTCTGCTGCTTCGATCATATCTCCAAATTTGATACCGATCTCACCTTGTGCCTGAGCAACTTCATGGTGGCCAAGCATAACAGTCAAACCTACTTCTTCAAGAAGTAACATCATTTCAGCTCTAAGGTCAACCATTGTATCTGTTGGCATTGTTGGAAAGTACCCGCCTTTTGTTCCAGGTCTGTGACCCATGTTGCCGATGTCACCATAAGATGTTGGATCATTCCACTCACCCTCTTCAGAGTCAACTCTGTACCCTGACTGGTTGACACCTGTCCAGATCTGTACATCATCAAAGATGAAGAATTCATTTTCAGGACCGAAGAATGCCTCATCACCGATACCTGCCTCTTCCATATGTTTCAATGTTTTTTTAGCGATCGATCTTGGACATTTTGCATACATTTCATTTTCATAGATATCATACACATCACAAATGACGATCACAGTACTGTCAGCTGTAAACGGATCAAGGAATGCTGTTGGAACATCTGGTTTAAGGATCATATCTGATTCATTGATCGGCTGCCATGCATCGATAGAAGATCCGTCAAAAGGAATACCTGCTTCCAGCATACCGTCATCTACTGCAGATGCTCTGTATGAAATATGGTGCCATGCCCCTTTAATATCTGTAAATCTAAAGTCGATGAACTCAACTTCATTCTCTTCACAATATTTATTGAATTCTGCAATGTTGTTAACAAATTTACCCATGTGTAACGCTCCTAAATTAATTTTTATCTATAAATTATAGCCATTATATTCTAAATTATTTCACTAGATTTGCCTAAAAAGTAAGCAATTCCCTATCTCGTCCTTTAAAAGTAACAGCTTTTGTATATCCGATCTCTTTTGCAAGTATGGAGGTCTGTTCATATCCAAAGCCAACCTGATCAACAGCATGTGCATCTGAGGAGAAGGTGATCGGAATATCCAGGCTGTATGCTTCTTCAAGCAGTTGGCGGGAAGGGTAGATCTCTTTGACCGGTTTTCTCAGTCCTGCAGCATTCAGTTCAAGTACCATACCGGATCGTTTAATGGCGTGCAGCACATCTCTGGCCAGGATCCTTACATCCTGTTTTGGCATATATTTGAAAACTTTGATCAGGTCCAAATGTCCTACAATATCGAATTTCCCCATTTTGACCATGGCTTCTGTGGCTTCAAAATAGGCTTTCCATATCTCATCGATATCTTTTGTTTTCCACCCGCCAATGAATTCGGGATTGTCAAAACTCCATTTGTCTATGAAGTGGACTGAACCTATAAGGTAGTCCACTTTGGCATTCAGCACATCTTCTTCCATGTGTCCGGGGAGGTAATCCACTTCATATCCAAGAAGGATCTCTATCTCATTTTTGTATTTCTCTTTGGCTTCGAGTATTTCATTTGCATAGGTATTCATATCACAGAACGGCAGTCTGTATTTTTCATCAAAATCCATAGGAGCATGTTCGCTAAAACCATAAATATCTATACCAAGTTCTATGGCTCTCTCTATATATTCATTGACAGTACCTTCTGCATGGTTACATCTGGCGGTATGGTTGTGTAAGTCTATTCTTGTGGTTTTCATGTCAATGATTTTAGCATAAAATGTCCTATTTGCTATTAAATCGGACAGTGCCCTTATAGGGTATCCCAAATTATTTGGCTATAGTTGCAGGTATGAATAGAGTAATATTGTCAGTCGGGTTTATGCTGTTGTTCGTTCTCTCTTTACAGGCAAAAGAGGTACAAAGTGCTTTAGAATACCTGAATGCACAAAGGCAAAAAAGCGGACTTGTAAAGTTCAAAACAAATACGATCCTGAATAAAGCAGCAAGATCCCATGCTGCCTATCTTGTTCGACAGCAGA
>CAZCBU010000071.1:0-9088 GCA_964496995.1 uncultured Sulfurovum sp. | reverse complement strand
GTGCAGGATAAAGACAAAGAAGTATTGAAACTTCTGAATGCACTGGATGAGAGACAGACAAAATATGATGGACTCATTGAAAAACTTCAGGGGCAAAAAGCCAAGATCAAATCACTTACCGGGATCAAATTAAAGGTGGTAGCCGCACTGAAAGAAGAGCTGGGAGACAAGGTCGCCATAGACAAGAATTCCGGTTCCCTCAGAGTCTCCTCGAACATTCTTTTTGACAAAGGTTCTGCTGTACTCAAGGAGGGTGCAAAAGCTGAACTTAAAAAAGTCTTTGAAGAGTATATAGGTGCGCTTGTGACCAATCCCAAGATCAGACCACATCTTGACAAGATCATTATAGAAGGGCATACGGACAGTGACGGCGGGTACATCTACAACCTGAATCTTTCACAAAAACGTGCGTTGGCGGTCATGAACTATCTGTTGACACTGGATTTCGCCAAAGAGCATAACATCAAACCGCTGATGATCGCTTCGGGAAGGGCTTACCTTGATCCCATCAAAGTGGATGGCGTAGAAGACAAAGATGCCTCACGACGTATTGAGATCAAGTTCAGGCTTAAAAATGAAGATGCCATGCATGAGATAGAGAAGGTGCTTGATGCAGAATGATTTTGACCCCCTGAATATCAAACAGGCAAAGAACATCCTCCTCAAAGATCTTGAGGTGGCAGAGCACATTCACACGATGCAGAAAGAGCAGCAGAAAGCAGCGATAAAAAAGACCTCTTTATGGAACAGGATCAAAAGCTTTTTCCTCAAACGGTTTTAAACGGTGTCAGCGTGATACCGTGACATTTTTGTCAGAGGAAAGCTTACTCTTGTTGTCGTCAGTATTATTGTTCTCTATAGCGGTTTTATTTGCATCTGCAAGCGCTTTTTCGCGCTTCAATTTTTCCTCTCTCTTTTGTTTCTGGTACGCTCGGAAGTTCCGTATATTTTCCAGATGCTCTTCGTAAGTAGCACAAAACTTATGTCCACCGTCTGGCTTTAGCATAAAAAACAGGTATTCGCTTTTTTCAGGGAACATTGCCGCATGCAGTGCATCCAGTGTAACGGTAGACAGAGGGTAGGGTGGCAAGCCTTTGTGTTTGTAGGTATTGTAGTAGCTTGTATCCGTTTTAATACGTTCAGGTGTGACAACAGTGTGGGAGTAAGGACCATAGTTAAGGGTACTGTCCATCTGCAGTTTCATATTTTTGGCCAGACGGTTGTGTATCACAGATGAGATGACCGGCATCTCCTGTACCGAGTTACTCTCCTTTTGTATAATAGAAGCAATTGTGAGCAGGACTTTCAGTCCAAAATGATCCGGTCTGTTCTTAAAGGTCTTTTCAATGAAAAGCTCAAGCATTTTATCGGATACAGAGAAGAGATACAGCATCACACTTTTTTCATCTGCACTTCTGGCTACTCGATAGTGCCCTGCAAAGATATCGGCTTCTTTGAATCGGCTCATTGTCTTATAGAGTGTATAGAGTTTGTCTCTGTCCAGTTTCAGGTCATTGGAAAGACGCGCTAAAAGCTCATTATGAGTCTCTCCTGCATAGATGACAATATCCATGGTCTCTGCTTGATATTTGTAAATATTTTTAAAAAAGTTAAATCTTCCGTATGTATGTTTATCCAGCGTATACCAGCCGCTTTTCGGCATTTTATCCGCCTGTATCATGATCTTGTCAACAAGTGTGACCGTATAGCCGTTTTCTTCAAGAGAATCAACAATGCTTTCTATGTTCCTGGCATCAATATAGAGTGTTTCCGAAGCATTTTTACTGATAGGGACAAAATTGTAAAGTAAGGGAATGAGCAGAACAAGCAGGATGATCTCAAGTGTACGGACAAAGGTCATGTATTGTTCAGAGATGATCGTTTTAAGCATGAATCATTATAGCATATCTCTGTTTTTTCAACTCTTGCTTGACTTTAACTGATAATAGTCATATAATGAATTTATCAATAAAAAGGAGTCATAATGGCTAAAGATTCAAAGAAGAAAGACGAAGAGAAAAAAGCAAAGAAGTTAGCTGCTAAAAAAGCGGAGAAGAAAAAAGAGAAAAAGAAAGCTGAAAAGAAAAAAGAGAAAGCGAAAAAACCGGTTTCCAAAAAGAATAAAAAAGTAAAATTGAAAAAGAAAAAAGAGGGTAAAAAGAAAACAGCTAAAAAGAAGTCAAAAAAGAAAAAATCTAAAAAATAGACTTTAACCCTCTAAACTCTCCTCATCTATGACAATGATCCCGTCATGGTCAGCGAGGAGGATCTCTCCATTTTTAAAAAACACACCGCCAAATGTAAAAGTAACATCTCTTTCACCTGCCTGTTTTACATGGCTTTTGCGTGGACAGGTACCCAATGCCCAGAGACCTACCGGAATGGTCTTTGTGATGTGAGTATCTCTGACATAACCGTTAATGAGTATGCCTGCCCAGCCGTTTTCATGGGCAAATTTCATAAGGTTCTCTCCTACGACCGCATAGTGTGCTTTGTTCACATCCACAACAGCTATACGTCCGTTCCCTGGCTCTTTTAACATGGTGATAAGATCTGAATTCTCCTTATTGAGTCTGAGTGTCGCAATGGGACCTTTACATTTTTCAATGCCTCCGTAGGAGTGGTACTCCGGAGAGAGGACTTGTACTTTTTCATGGTGTTCATCTGAAATATCAGCAGTGTAAAAAGGCATTTTGCTTCCTTTGAAGTAATCATTGAGAAGATTATACTAAAAATTAGGTAGAATTATAGACATAAAATAATAAAGTAGTATGATGAAAGTTGTAACGGGTGTAGTTGGGAATGATATTCATGTTGTTGCCAACCGATTGATAGATATTTCTCTTGAAGAGCGTGGATTTGAAGTGTTTAATCTTGGGGTCAATACGTACTTGGAAGAGTTTATGGATGCAGTGATCGAAACGGATGCAGATGTATTGCTGATCTCTTCTTTGAACGGTGAAGCAGAAGGCTGGTGTCGTGACCTTCAAATACTTAAAAGCCAGTATGATTTCAACAATGTAGCTTTTATGATAGGCGGAAATCTGGGTGTAGGTGAGATGGATGAAACAGAACTGGTACCGCGTTTTCAGAATTACGGGTTTGACCTGGTCTTTCATCAGACCGATCTGAATGAAGGTTTGGACCAGCTTGAAGCATTTTTACAAACTCAAAATGATGGAGGACGCTTATGAGTTCTTTGTTACAGCGTGAACGCGAGATCATTGTTAAAAACGAGTATATAGACAGATTTGATTTTGATGAAGTGGAAGCGTTCATCAAAAGTGCGAGCAAAGATCTGTTCATTTCGCATAAGTTCAAGACCTCTTCTGAAATGCTTGTTCAGCCCCGCGGCGGTTTTCCGACCTATGACAAGGTCTTTCAACTCTACAAAGAGTTCAAAGAGGCCAATGTCGATGTCCTTCCTCTGACCATAGACTCCAATACCCGTCTGAACGACTATGCCTCAGCTAAGAAGATGTTAGCACTTTCGGAAGAGAATGATGTCGATATGCTTAACGGTTATCCTCTGGTGAACCACGGTTACAGAACGACACGTAAAATGATCACACACTATAATACGCCAGTCAGTCTGCGTCACGGTACACCGGATGCACGTCTGCTTGTAGAAACTGCATTGGCTTCAGGTATTTTTGAAATAGAAGGAGGGCCGATCACCTACCTTCTGCCGTATTCAAAGAATTTCCCAATGGATAAAGCCTTTTTATACTGGAAATATGTAGAGAGGGTCTGTGCGAAGTATTCGGAACTCAATGAACCGATCAATCGTGAATCTTTCGGACCGCTCTCTGCTACTTTGCAGGCACCTGCGATCGTGATCGTGATCCAGATTCTGGAAATGCTGCTTTCTCTGGAAGAGGGTGTGAAGTCCTTCTCTGTCTCTTTCTCCCAGACAGGATCTATGCTGCAGGACATCGTCTCCTCCAATGTCATCAAAAAACTTTCCCGTAAATATGCAGACCGGTTCGGTCATACAGATGCGACCATCAACCTTGTGTATCACCAGTGGATGGGAGCTTTCCCGTATAACAAAGAGTATTCCGACTCACTCATTAACACCTCTACGGTCATTGCGGCAATGGTGGGTGCAGACAAGATCATTACCAAAACGCGTAATGAAGCCTTTGGTATTCCGACAAAAGAAGCCAATGCTTTGGCCGTTGCCAATGTAAAATACACTCTGGGTATGCTCAAAGGGCTTCCGAAAGTAGGGGATGAAGAGGAAGAAGAGAATCTGACCAATGAAGTAGATGAAATTTTAGAGGCTGTCTTTAACGATAAGGCAGATACACTTTGGAGAAAAGTCTTCAACTCCATTAAAAAAGGCTATATTGATATTCCTTTCTCCCCTCATATCATCAATGCCAATGAAGTCATTACCATTCGTGATCCTGACAGTAATATCCGGATCCTTAAAAAAGGGAATCTTCCGATATCAGACAGGAGTTTTGCTTTTGAACAATCTAAAATAAAACTGGCAGAAGGCGAACGTGTGGTAGATAAGATCATTAAAGATATAGGGATCATGTTATGAGTCAGTTATTGATAGATATAGGGTCGACTTACTTTAAAGTGGCGCAAGACGGAAAAATAGAGCAATATTTCAGAGATTTCAATAAAAATATTTTAGATGATCTCAATACCAAATGTGCAGATGTTCTTTCCCAATATAAAAAAGAAGAGATCAATATCTGTTCTTCGGCAAATGGCGGGTTGAGTACGCTTATTATCGGACTGACAAATTCATTTTCTTTGAAATATGCGATCAATATTGCTTTTAATTCGGGGATCAATATCATCGATACGGTACTGTATCCGAAAATAGAGTCTGAGCCAGTGCCATCCGAAGAGATCGATGTGGTGATCGTCGTAGGTGGGATCGATTCTGTAGAGAAAGTCTTTGACGAAAAACTCTTGAATTATCTTAAAAAAGTCAATTACCAGAATATTGTATATGTGGGGAGCAAACAGAATGTTCCTTTTTTAGAGAAGAATATCAACAATATCGTTGTACTGGAAAATATCATTTCCGATACCTTAAAGATCCGGGAAGAGGCATTGAAAGCGTATTTAACAGATCTTTATCAGGCAGATATTGTCGGTAAAGAGGATATCAAACAACTGTATAAGATCACTTCAAACCAGATCTTTTCAACGCCTTATATCGTGAACCGTTCCCTGCCAAAGATCAATGAGCGGTTGGATGTAGCCGATCCGTTCATTGTGGTGGACATTGGCGGAGCGACCACAGATATACACTACAGCCGAGATCTTGTGAATGACAATATCATAAGCAACAGCGGATATGACCGTCTGGTCTTTAAAAAGCTTGGGGTCTACAAGTCACGTGACAGTCTAGTGCATACGGCAAAGAACAATGAGTTCGTATTTGAACTTCTGGAACATTTGAATGTCACAGAGAATATACTTGAAGAAGAGAGTGAAAAGGCTACACGTACTTTGATGCAGTTGGCTATTTTCCTTGTACTCTATAAAGTCTCAAAACATCATGGTCAGTATGTTGAACTCAATCTCGATATACTGAACAGTATCGTCTTGACAGGCGGTATTACCAAAGTATTGAGTCAGGAAGAGGTGGATGATATTGTCCTCTTTTTCTACAAAAAGATATTGCAGTTCCATCAGGCACCTGTAACACTTTTGGACAGTAATTATGAGATATGGACCTACGGTATATAATAAGGAGTAGAGATGTCAGTAAACAGTATTAGAAACCTATTGGAATTGTCGGTACGGTATGAACCTGAAAAGATCGGACTGATCCATGGATCTGAAACCTATACCTATGCAGAGTTATTGAACAGAGTAGATCAAATCGCACACTATCTCACAACACTGGGGTTGAAAAAAGGAAGCAGGGTAGGTATCTACTCCAACAAAAGTTCTTCACAGGTGATCGCCATACTGGCACTGCTTTCCACGGAATATGTTTTTGTACCCATTACAAGGCTTTTAAAGCCTGAACAGGTAAAACATATCATCAATGACTGCAATATCTCCTGCATCATTACGGACAAAGCCAAGATCGAGAATATCAAAGCCATTGATTTCGTAGGTAAGATCATCTCTTATGAAGCCAGTGACGAGAGTGATGTCTCTTTTGAAGAGATCTATAAGTGTTATACGCCTGATATCGACTGTGAGATCAAAGGGCATGACAATGCGGCGATCACTTACAGTTTCGGATCGACCGGAAATCCAAAAGGGATCGTCATCGACCATCGTGCTTTTATTGACGGTGCGCGTATTGTGTCCAATTATCTGGATATCAAAAGTACAGATGTTATTTCAGGTATCCTGTCGTTTAACCTGGATTACGGACTTAACCAGATCTTTACTTCTCTCTATAAAAAAGCGACACTTGCCATCCATAAATTTGTACTTCCTGCTGACTTTTTTACTCACCTTATTAACGATAAGATCACGGTATTGCCGTTGATGCCTATTCATATTACACAAATGTTCGATGAAGACCCCCACCGTATTCCTCAGGCAGAGCATTTCAAAAATCTTAGAACAGTCACTTCATCCGGCGGGAACATCACCCCATTGATGTTAAAAAATATTACGACACATTTCCCGGATGCCAAGTTCTACTCTATGCACGGTTTGACAGAAGCTTTCCGTTCAGCTTATCTGGATCCGTCCCAGATACATATCCGTCCGAATTCCATCGGAAAGGCAATACCCGATGTACAACTCTACATTATCAATGAAGAGGGTGAAGCTTGTAAACCCAGAGAGGTAGGTGAACTTATTCACCGTGGTGCCTGTATCTACAAAGGTTTCTGGAATGCGCCTGAAGAGACGGCACAGAGATTTAAAAGTATTTCCATCTTGGACAAAGTAAGACATCCCGAGGGACAACTCACCGATGAGATCGTCATTGCCTCCGGGGATTATGTCTATGCTGATGAAGAGGGATATATCTACTTTGTTTCACGTAAAGACGATATGATCAAAACACAGGGATTCCGTGTCAATCCCCATGAGATCGAATCGGTGGTGACCAGTCATATTTCAGATATACGGGAATGTATCGTCTTTTCCATACCGAATCCGGAGATAGAAGAAGAGATCGTGATGGTGTATGGCGGTGAAAGTGAATTGGGTAGAAATGAAATTCTTTTTGAACTGAAAAAACATTTGCCGAACTATATGTTGCCGGCACAGATCGTGTATAGAAAAAATATGCCTCTGAGATCTCTGCATGAAAAAGAGATCGACAAAGAGGTGTTACGAAGAGAGTTCCTGAATTGAACCCGGAGAATGAGCAGGTCAACCACTTCTCAGTTGCAGAAGAGGTTTGGCATGCCGTTACACATGGTGTCGGTTTTCTCCTGAGTATTGCTGCACTGGCACTGCTTGTTTCTTTTGCCACTTTTTCCGGTTCCGCTTTGCACATTACCGCTGCAGCTATTTACGGTGCAGCGCTTATTGTGATGTACGGGGCTTCCACACTTTATCATGCGATCACACATAAAAAAGCAAAACAGCTCTTTCAGAAGTTTGATCATGCCGCTATCTATTTTCTTATTGCAGGTACGTATACACCTATTTTACTTATTACTGTAGGCGGTGCCTGGGGATGGACACTGTTTGGTATAGAATGGGGTATTGCAGTCATAGGTATATTGCTGAAATTTATCTATCCGGGCAGATTTGAATTGCTTTCTCTCATTGCCTATGTATTTATGGGATGGCTTATCGTCTTTGTCTTTGAGATATTCAAGTCCAATATTGACCCGATGGGCTTTTGGCTGATCGTAGCGGGAGGCATAGCCTATACAGGCGGTATCGTATTTTATGTGAAGGACAGGATCACACATTTTCATACGGTCTGGCATCTTTTTGTGATGCTGGGATCTATCTTGCAGTTTTTTGCGATCCTCTTGTATGTAGTGTAGGTAGAACAGAGACGATCTAATCTTTGAATTCTACAATAAAACATGCCCCGTCATTCTGATTTTTTACTGAGAGTACAGCATTGTGTTTTGTGGCGATCTGTGTACTCATATATAAACCGATCCCCGTACCTTTATCTTCGTCTTTTGTCGTAACATTGGATTTGAAAATGTCATCAATGATCTCATCAGGTATACCACCGGCATTATCTTCTATCTCCATACGTTTACCCTGATCAACTTTTATAAGTCTGATAGAGATCTTTCTTTTTTCAATATTGTTGTCTCTGAATGCATCTTTGGCATTATTGATGATGTTAAGGATCAAATGTTTGAACTCATTGGCTGAACCGTCTATGAATATAGGGTCACTTTGATCTATACTTACGTTGATCCTGTTTTTAAGCAGATCATCTTTGGTGAGTATAAGGACAGAGTTGATCACTGCCAAAAGTTGGAAGTTCTCATCCTCCTGACTGGGTCTGAAGAAAGTTCTGAACTCATCAAGAGTATTGACCATATGGTCGATCTGCATTTGAATGTCATCTCTGAACTGTTCAACATAAGCTTTGTCTACAAGCCCGTCTTCATGGTCATTTTTAATGATATCCGCATACATACTGAGTGCATTGAGCGGTTGTTTCCATTGATGTGCAACGGCATCCATCATTTCACCCATCGCAGCCATTTTGGATTGTTGTATAAGCATTTTTTCATTTTGTAAACGTTTGGATATTTCCTCTGCTTCTCTTGCCTGTGTTTCCGCCAGAGTAACCGTACGTGCATTGAGATTATCGACCAGTGCGCCGATCTCACCTTTATCATTACAGGAGAGAAGTTTATAGTGCTGACCATCTTCAGAGAGTGAATTTTTGAGTTCCTGGTTGATAGACTCAATAGGTGATACAAAGAGTTTCTGAAGTACAAGATACCCTATGATCATTGCCAAGAGTGTCAAGACAATGATCAAAATAAGTACGGTTTTAAATGTTTGGTTACTTTGTGCCAGGACCTGCTCTTTGAGAATACCGATAATGATACTCCAATGGGTGTCCTGAAAATGGTAGACGGCTAAAACACTTTTTTGATTGAATATAGGATCATCTTCTATGAAATAGATCTTATTGAGTAACTCATTTTTT
>CAZCBU010000070.1:0-4040 GCA_964496995.1 uncultured Sulfurovum sp. | reverse complement strand
TCTCGTAGATACTTGCAGGCAGATAATATTTTAGAAAAGGACAAAGTATCAACTCCGGCTCAAAAGCGTTTATTTCTTCCAGCATCTGAGCTTCATTTATGGCAAAAGTAACAACTACTTTATCTCCTCTGTTCTGTAGCTTTGTATAAACAGCTTGTGATTGGGAATTGAATGCAGTGACAAGAAGGAGTATTTTCATTTTTATCTCTTAACAGATTCTCGGTAACAATTCACCCGTAGGCAGATCCAAAAAGCGTTTGGTTCCCCAGGAAGAGTTGAGGATCACTCTGCCTCTATATTGTTTACTGACTGTAGCAATGATAGCTGAAGTCGTATGTGTCTGCTGTAAAACTTCCAAGGCATTAGCTTCATCTTCTTTATTCACACACAGCACGAATGTCCCCTCATTGGCAAGATCAACCGCTTCAAAGCCTAACATCTCGCAAATCCCTTTTACCTCTTCCTGCACAGGAATACTCTCTTCATTTACTTCCACACAGACATCAGAAGTTTTTGCCCATTCATTGAGGACAGCTGAGACTCCACCACGTGTAGCATCACGCAGAGCTACAATGTTGACACCTGCATCTATCAGTGCTTTGATCTGCGGATAGAGAGAAGCACAATCTGTCTGCAATGAACTTTCCAACGCAATACCCTCACGTGCTGCAAAGATCGTAGCACCATGACATCCGACATCACGGCTTACTAAAATACTCATTCCTTCTTTTAGCCCTGAAGCTGTAATGCCCTGGTGTTCTATCTCTCCTATGCCGGTCGTATTGATGAAAAGTTTATCTACGGAACCTTTGGGAACCACTTTTGTATCACCACTCACCACAATGGCACCGTTTATCTCCAACTCTGTTTTCATGGACTTGACTATTTTTTCAAGTTCACGGGTAGAAAATCCCTCTTCAATGATGACGGAGCAAGTCATATATTTGGGTTTGGCACCCATCATGGCAAGATCGTTACAGGTACCACAGACTGCCAGTTTTCCTATATCTCCACCGGGAAAGAAAAGTGGACTGACGGTAAAAGAATCTGTTGTAAATGCCAGTTTGCCATTTTCGATCACAGCAGCATCTTCACTCTTAGCCAAGATCTCATTTTCAAAATGTTTATAAAAGATCTTCGTTATGAGTTCATTGTTCTCTTCACCACCGTTACCATGAGCAATTGTTACTGTTTTAGTCATTTTCTTCCTTATTTTATTCATTGATCACGCATAGCGTGCCTTGTCTCTGCGAACGCCCTTGAAAGCGAAGCGATTCGAGAGCAGAGACGATTTTTTTGCTTCGTTTTTTTCTAAAAAAACGCCGTGAACGAAGTGAGGAAGTGCCCTTGGGGTAGAAGAGAGAAACAACACCACACTTCATATTAAAAGGAAATTTAAAAAAATTAAATCAAATTCCCATATTTATAATACGCCGCACAGGCACCCTCAGAACTAACCATACAAGACCCGATAGGTGTTGTAGGCTTACAAGCCGTTCCAAAGATCGTACACTCCTGAGGTTTAGCCATACCACGAAGTATATCACCACAAATACACAGCTTATGATCTTCTATTTCTGCAATAGGTAATACCCCTTTATATTTGACCTCAGCATCATAGTCAGCATATGCATCTCTCAACTTCAATCCACTGTCAGGAACATTACCCAGACCACGCCACCTAAAAAGACTGACCTTTTCAAAATAGGTATCTATGAGCGCCTGTGCCTTAAGATTGCCATCATGATTCACCACACGTTTATATTGGATCTCCAATTCACAACGATCCTCCACAAACTGCTTGACGATCATAGAGATACCCTGCATCGCATCCACAGGCTCAAACCCTGTCACAACAACAGGACGTTTGTACTCTTTGGGAAATTTATCATAGATCTTCGATCCGGAGATCACTGAGACATGACTCGGTCCCAAGAAGGCATCTATCTGGTTGTTGTAGCTATCAACATGGACATCCCGACTGTCGATCAGTTCTACCATCACTTCAGGAACCGTCACATGGTTAATGTGAAAAAGGATATTGGGGATCTTCTGTTTAATGACCTGTTCAACCAACACCGCTGTCATAGGCGTTGTTGTTTCAAACCCGATGGCAAAAAAGATCACCGTTTTATCATGATTCTCTTCTGCAATTTTAAGACACTCCATAGGAGAGTAGACAAAACGTACATCCGCACCTTTTGCTCGGGCATCCTGTAAGGATCCATTACTCCCCGGTACTTTGATCATATCTCCAAGTGTGACCAGTATCACATCAGGCTGCATTGCCAGGACATAGGCATGATCGATCCGCTCTTTAGGCATGATACACACAGGACATCCAGGACCATGAATGAAGTTGACATTGTCAGGTAAAAGCTGAGGCAGACCATATTTCATGATCGTATGGGTATGTCCGCCGCATACTTCCATAATGTTGATAGGTTTTTTTAACTTCTTGGCATCTTCAGAAATGATCTTTGCATAGGCTTTAATGGTCTCTCCGTCCCGGAAATCATCATAAAGATTTTTGAGTTCAAGTTCAGCCATTAGCTATGGATCTCCTCAACGTACTGCTCACCCCGAGCCTCACACTCATCATCTTCTAAAATAGCCTGTTTACGTTCCTCTTCATCCATAAGTTCCAGGATCTCTTTATAGGTATCTATGGAGGCCAGAGCTTCTTCTTCATCGATCTTATTCATCACAAAACCGATGTGAAGCAACACATAATCACCTACACTGACATCATCATCTTCCATCATCATAAGATTGGCATCTCTCTGTACACCCATAGTATCAACAGTGCACATGGTTTTATCTTCAGAGACTTTTACAACTTTACTTGGTATCGATAAACACATATTATTTCTTCCTTTTTCCTATTGTAGTTAAATTCCAATGCGATAAACAATGCACTTTAGCCCGAAGGGTGCTTGCATCTGTATTGTGCCGGAGTATTGGCATTTAACTACGATCTCATTTTTCGTTTGAATTCTATCCATTCAGCAACTGCTTTGACAGAATCTATATCGTTTATATTCACTTCAAGTATGTCTACATTGGGCTTGATACGTCTTGCTTCTGCTTTTTCTGCTTCCACATCATATTTAAAGTATGGGAGCAGATCTGTTTTGGTGATCAGTACCAGATCCGCCTGCCGGAACATCACCGGGTATTTGGCGATTTTATCTTCTCCCTCAGGTACGGAAACAAGGACAATATTCAAGTGTGTCCCTACATCATAGGATGCTGGACAAACAAGATTTCCCACATTTTCCACAAAACAGACATCTAGCTCATCAAGAGGCATGTGGTGTAAACCTTTATGCACCATAAATGCATCCAGGTGACAGGCAGTTCCTGTCTGTATCTGCTCTGCATGAATGCCTTTGGCTCTCAAACGATTAGCATCACGTTCTGTTTCCAAGTCCCCTTCCACTACCCCAAATTTAAAGTTTGCAACATCTGCAAGGTACTCCAAAAGAGTTGTTTTACCGGAACCTGGACTGGACATTAGGTTAATCCCCAAAATACCTTGTGCCTCCAGATGCTTCCGATTGTGATCTGCTTCATGATCATTTTTATCCAGGATCTTCTGTATAACAGAGATCGTCTTGGCATCATTCAGTTGTGGGTTATGATGCAAATGTTCATGTGCGGTCTGATGCTCACCAGAAGCATCATGAGAATGCGTGTGTCCATCATTTGAATGATCATGTGTATGAAATGTTTCTCCTCCATCATGACTGTGCTCATGTGCATGCTCTTCCATCCCTCTAATACTACAACCACAATCTGTACACATCTATTGTTCTCCTATCCTATTAATATATTTGTTCCAACGACAAGTGAAATTACACCTGCAGTTGCAAAAGCACGTCTTACATTGGTAAGGTTGCCTAAAAAATGTTGGTTAAAATAAAGTATGACCAACCCAAAACTCACAAAGATCAACATGACCCCTGCTGTAAATGCCCCGATCATCGTAAAGTCCACATTGCCACTGCCTACTGCACCAAGAGTGATAAGCATACCTC
>CAZCBU010000069.1:0-3536 GCA_964496995.1 uncultured Sulfurovum sp. | reverse complement strand
ACCATCTGGAGATACTGCAAGACCTCTTGACTCCTGTCCTACCTGTACTGATGCCAATGCAGGCTGACCAGGAGCAGCAATATCGAACATTGTCAATTTACCTGAACGAGAGATAGAGTATGCATATCTAGGATCTTTTTTGTTAGTAACTGTTACGTGTACCGCAAATCCGGCTTTATGTCGAGAAAGTACTTTACCTGTCGTTGAATCAATAAAGTCAACCAAAGAGGCATCTCTTTCTGTAGCAAATGTAATATCAAGTACTGATTTTGTATCTGCAGATTTTGGATACTTTTTAGCAAGTGCTTCTCTGTCTGCTAATTTAGTCCACGTTTTATGTACTTCATCAAAGTCAAGTGTTAGCTCAACTGTATTTTTCCAGTCCATCAACCAGTCGATCATACCAGCTGCATCATCTTTAGAGAATGTAGAGTTCCATGCTGGCATTGCAGTATTTTCTCTACCATTCATAATGACTTCTGCCAACATTTCTCTGTTTTTCTTTTTAAGCGCTTTAGGTCTAAGGTCAGATCCAACACCACCCTGGTGAATTGGTCCGTGACACCCTTGACACTCTTTTTCATATTTCTTAGCAAAATCCATACCTGAAGTTCCCGCTAACGCAAATGTTGCTGCAAGACTTGTTGCCGCTGCTAAACCTAAAATTCTGTTCAATTTCATTTTTTCTCCTTTTTTAAGTCGTTCATTCCCATGATCAAACACAGTTGAACATAGGCCCTTCGTAAGAAACTTAAAGCTTCTTACGATAAAATCCGATGTCTTTTCTATAAAGAAAGACAGTCTACATTTTTGAGGGCTCTACCCAGCCCTCATACTCTCATCCACAATTCCGAAAAATCGTTTTTAAGTGTATCATTTATTTACTTAAGTAAAATATATAATTATCATCAAATTTAATGATAAGTATTCTATTTATTAAGTTTTGCTTTTTCCTGCTTGTATATCCAGAACATAGGTAAAATAATTATCGTATGTAAAAAGATTGTCAAAGTCAAAGGACCTTGATTTAACATAGCAAAGAAACTCGGTACGATGTCAGTTATTGGATCGATCATAATTTACTCCTTTAAAAAATAAAGATATGGGAAACCCCATACCTCTCTTATGCTTGTGCCTGTTTAGCCTGCTTACCGATAGTAAGAAGATCTAGAACAAGATAGATGAATCCTACGAATGTAACCACACCCATAATCGCTCTCCACATCTGTGCCTGAATATACCAAGGTAACTCTTGTGCTGCAAAGAATGCATTCCATCCGCCACCTAGTTCAGCTCTCTCAACAAGAACCTGCTCATATCCTGCGATAGTCAAGGCAATAGTCATACCCATAACACCGAAGGAGATAAGGAAGATCCCCATTTTAGATTTGAATGTCGCTTTCAGACGCTCTATACCATACGCATACTGAACACCCATATACATCATCCCTATAAGGATCGTTGCATAGGCTCCAAAGAATGCCAGGTGACCGTGCGCCGCCGTAAACTGTGTACCGTGTGTATAGATGTTTACTTGAGGTAAAGTATGGAAGAATCCCCAGATACCTGCACCCAAGAAGTTACCAAATGCATTGGTGACGATCCATGCCATAGCCGGTCCGTTGTTCATTACAGAACCCTGTTTACCTTCAGCTTTAGCAATACCCTGCTCTTTACCCCAGTCATAAAGGACGTGAACAAACATTGCAACTAGTGGCACTGGCTCTAGAGCCGAGAATAGTGCACCGATTTCCCACCAGTACTCAGGTGTACCGATCCAGAAATAGTGGTGACCCATACCAAGAACACCCGAACCAAATAACATTAGTACTTCGATCCATAGCCACATTTCAACGATCTCACGTTTTGCACCGATAATTTTAATAAGCGCATAAGCTGCCAATGTACCGACAAATACTTCCCATGTTGCTTCAACCCAAAGGTGTATTACCCACCACCACCAGAATTGATCCATAGAGATGTTGTCTGTAAAGAACATACCTGCAATATAAAGACCTGCAAGTGCAAGTAAGTCAGCAACCATAACTGTCATGATCCCTGTCTGCTTACCTTTTAGGTAAGTAGCAAATACGTTCCAGTAGAAGATAAGTACAACAACAACGATACCGATATCAGCCCATCTTGGTGCTTCAATATACTCTCTACCTTCATTAATGAACCAGATAGAAGCTTCTGTACCAGCTCCGACTTGAATAAAGATATAAACAAGTACAACGACTGTAACTGCTGCAGTGAGTACCCAGAAAGCTAACTTTCCAAGACCTATACCAACACCTTCTACTTCAGTCTCATCATCAAGCATAAAGTAAACAGAACCGATCATTGCATAAAGCATCCATACTACCAATGCATTGATATGCACTGTTCTAGCTACAGAGAAGTCAAAAAGTTCAAACAAGAACCCCGGAACTAAAAACTGTATTGCTGCAATAAGACCCATAAGTAGCTGTGCACCAAAAAGAATGATCGCAACTCTGAAATACATCATTGCCAATTCTTTGGTTTTACTACCTTTAAATTCATTTGTTTTAATACTAGTGAGCATGTGTGCCTCCTGCTTTGAATGTTTCAACAGATTTCGAGAAGTTTCTTGGGAAACCGTTGGTGTCGATACTACTCATGTGTTTAAGGAAAGCTACCAATCCTTTTGCCTCATCCGCTGTGATTCCAAGATCTGGCATCATACGAGCGTGAGTAGGATATTGTGAAGGATGCTGTAAGAATTCAGCCATTGCTTCTTCAACAGTGTTTTTTCCTGTCATTCCCTGAAGCGGTCCACCATCTTGCCATGCCGGATCTACCCATGCTTTTGTAAGATCTGGTGCAAAATATGCCCCGTTTCCTAAAAGTGTATGACAGTTCATACAGTTCTTTGCCTGAGAAGTCAGTTTACCAAGGTGTAGCAGGTCTGCTGCTTCCTGTTCACTCCACTCTTTACCAAAGAACGGCTGTTTTTCACCGATAGTCGGTACTTCATGCCCTCTTTTTTTACTCATCTCATAACCAATCTTATAATTGATCACTGTTGCCGCAGGTACTCTCTTAGTTACCCCGTTCTTAAGATCTGCATCTGTTCCCATTGAGATCTGTCCAAGCGTATCAAATGATAACCAAATAAGCAAAATCGTTGCAAATCCTGTTACCCATGCCGCCGAACGACGCCAAAATGGTATGCTGGTCCAAACCGAAACATTTCCGTTAGCCATGTGTCCTCCTTTTATTTTGTATCTTGTACAATTTCGTCATTATCTTCGTAACGATCATCCGCCGCAGATATCAAATAAAAATATAAGTGCGGAATGAAAAGATACGCAACCATCGTGACCATCAATACTTTTGTCGTAAAGTGGTTACTTTGGATCATAACAGCGAAATCATACAAGAAGTAAGTTTGTAATGCCCAAAATAGATAGCCCACAGGCATCCATTTCTTGGAAAAGTATCCCATTTTGGCCAGGGTGATTATTGCTGCATACCCTATGCCGAAAACAAGTACCAGTGTTGATTCGACAAAG
>CAZCBU010000068.1:0-4198 GCA_964496995.1 uncultured Sulfurovum sp. | reverse complement strand
ATTGACACCGGTAAAGACATTTCCTGTAATATCATCATACGATATCTTGTAATCTGGAGCAAAAACATCCGCCGCCTTTTTAATGACAAAAGAGGAGTTGGCAGCCACCACAATGGCAACGACAAGCAATACAAAAAATATGAGAAAACTATAGATAAACTTTTTCATTAAAACGACTGTCCTATCTGGAATGAGATTCCATATTGAGCTGGGTCCTGTACATTCATACCGACATCCAGTTTAAAGGGTCCTACTGGAGTCATGTAGCGTACACCTACACCAGCTGAAGTTATGATCTCACCGCTAAAGTCATAAGAGTCATATGTCAACATGGTATTGTCCGTAAAGGCTGCTGCAGAAAGATCACCCCAGACAGGGTAGTCAAACTCCAAAGAGAGGTTCGCCATCGACATGGCTCCATACGTTTCAAACGTTGTAGGTGAAGTGATCACACCAAGTTCCCTAAACCCGTAGGCACGGTTGGAGTAAGCCCCACCGCCAAAAAATTTCTTTGACTCAGGTATACCACCATAAGTATCATCATCCATCGATATTGATCCCATTTTTCCCACAATGGCCATAGTCAGATTGGAGACCGTATATATACCCCGTGCTTCAATCTCCGACTTCAGATAGAGGCTTGACTGGTCATCCGTAGGCACACCCATCTCCAGATAGCCACGTAGGAAATACCCGTATTTCGGATTGAGTTTTGAATCTCTTCCGTCATAGGTGATATCTAGATACGGATAGGCTAAAAGGAAAGTGTTGTAGGCATCATCAGGCAAGTTGGAAATATTCTCATCCAGTCTGCTGATCTCAATAGCCTCCAATGCAGCACCGGCAATAAGTCTAAAACGTTCACTCTCGTGTTTCAAAAATACTTTTAAAAATGCTTTGGATTCATGAAAGCCTTCAAAATCAAGACTTGAGTAACCGCCGCTTGCACCAAGGTCAATATCAAAACCGTCAATGTCAAAAAGGACAGGCTTGAAGAAGTCAACAATCGCAAGTTGTTCCTGTTGGGACCAGGCCACTCTTAAACCCAACTGCTGGGCATTTCCCATAAAATTGTGTTTAACGATCGTACCGTGCACCCTTGCTCCCACATAAGTATCATACCCTGCTCCTGCTTCTAGGTGGTAGGCTTTCTCCATCTCTTTGACATGTATATCTACAGGAACAACGTTATAAAACTTTCTATCCACCCCAAGAGCACCGAGTCAAACGACTGCAACCCATAGATAGCTGTAGAAGTATTCTGCACCAACTCTTTAGAGAAGCGCTCTCCCTCTTTTGCTCTTACACGAGACTTTACAATTTCAGGATCAATGGTCTCTAGCCCGGTTATGGTCACATTTCCAAAGGTACACACGCCCCCTTTGTTAAGCTTATAGCGTAGGTCTACCGTATGCTTGTCAAGATCCACATACGCTTTACTGTCAAGTTCATAAGAGCAGTACCCCTCATCTAGCAAAGAGGAGATGATCTTCGCTTTGGACTCAATAAACTTTTTAGCTTTAAAGATCTCCCCTTTGTTAAACTCCAACACTTCATTCAAGTCAAAATCACTCGTCACATTTATATCATTGACGGTAACAGGCTCACCTTCATGTACCAGTACACGAATACTCTTTTTGCTCTGCTTTATCTGAAACTTGGCATCGTAGTACCCTTCTGAGTCAAAAAATGCTCTCAAAGCCTGATTCATACTGGGGATAAGCTTATCTTTGATAGTCGCTTTGTCCTCTTTCCAAAACTCAAAAAAGCTCTTATGGTCAGCGGAGAGGGCTTCGAGAATGTCAGATTCGGAAAATACCTCTGCTCCCTCTATGAAGATCTCATGTGTCGGCAATACGATCTTTTTTTTGTCATCACTAAAAAGGCCTGCATTGAGTGATGTAGCTAAAAATAGCAGTAAAGTAAGTATGATTTTTATATACATAATGTGATTTTCCCTTGTAAGAGATATTTTACCTTATCTAGCCTAATAAATCACTGTAATTATTATTGTGTATTATTTGATATTGTTCTACTTCCAATAGGTATCAAGTCTGACATTCCAGCCTTTTCTCCAGCGTTCTTCACCTCTTGCTTTGGGCGAGTTTTTAATACGCCGACTCAACATTGCTTTGGCTGAAAGAGCAAACGCTTTTTGTTTGTTCGTTTCTTTGGGATCCATATGTTCAAGCACCTGCAGCAGTCCCCATCCCTGCCCTTTATATCGTTCACTTTTCAGCGTACCTTCGCCTTTGAAATTGGTATAATCAAGCAAGACATAAAGCCCTCTTTCATTAATACTGCCGTTCTTGTTATACATCACTTCATAAAAACGTTTTTTCACCAAAGTTTTACGTCCGGGATCATCGATCGTATCCAGCATTTGAGGGAGTGCTTTGGCTAAACGGTCAGCCATGAATTCTGCCTGATAAGACATGGTACTTTTCAAAAAATGAAACAGCTCTGTGTATTGTCTGCTTTTGGATCTTTTGGCTTGAAAAAAAGCTGATTTTGTCGCCCAGGGAAGCGCTGTTTGTGAATTAAGCCAGGACGGCATCTTCACATGTTTTTTTTCCATAAAAGCAACAACCATGGGAAATACTTCTCTGAACTTCTCTCTATGTCCTTTAGGGAACCAGATAAAATGTCCTATACCCACTGAAGCAAAATCTTCCCCTTTGTTCCACCAGACCAGATATTTATCCTGTCCTGCACCTTCATTCTTCCATACTTTTTGGGCAATGTAGTTTGCCTGCTTCTGTGTCAGCTTAATATTGGAAGAAAAAAGTACCGTAACCGATAAAAAAATAAATAAAATGACTCTCATAAATACTCCGTTAATGATTTGAATGTATAGTTTCTTTGTACAATTACGATTATACAGGAAAATTTTAATGATAAACAAAAAAGTAGTACTGACATCACTCGTCCTATCTTTGTTCTGTACCGGTCTCAGTGCCGGTAATACTCCGCTAAAAGACTTAGGTGACCTTGAAGGTAACTGGCATTTGCGTGTGATGGACGGAAAAGAAGTACGTAAAGCAAGAGCCATTGTGGATTTTCATCCCAAATCCATGGTACTTGAAGGTTTTGACGGATGTAACCGTATGTCAGGCAAGATACAAAGGACCACCGAAGACCGTTTCTTCTCCAAGATCACTTCAACAAGAATGGCCTGCAGACAAAATATCCACCGCTTTGTAAGCAAAGGGTTACAAACGACCATTAAAGAAGGATTCACTGTGACCGAAGAAAAAAGATTCGGAGTGGAAGGGATCACACTGAAAAGTAAGCATCATGATCTTTTCTTTAAAAAGATGGGTGGCACCGGGTCTATTATAGATATGGTCAAAATTCCCTAGATAATATTCTCTCTGTAGGGACAAGGCATGCCTTGTCCCTACAAATCTTCACATCCAAAAAAAATCTTAAAAATTCTTTTGTTTGAGTTTGCTGTAAATTTGTTAATTTTTATGGATTTTTATTGAGTTGTATTCAGGTTTATGTTTTTGGATAAAAGAGCATACGTCCGTATGTGACTGCATCCATAACATGAAGATGGATGCAAATCGATAAAAAGACTAAAAATTAGACGAAAGATGGGGCGTCGTTGGCGAATAGGATTAAGTCCCCCGGCAACGTCTGCTCCACCAGCATATCTTCCATCTCCGACTTAGATGAGAGTTTCACCAATTTCTCCGGATCCACATACTCTTTAAAGATGGCATAATTCAGGTCACCTGTCACTACCACCACATCAAAGACTTCATTGGCTCTTTTTGCCACCTGTACATTCAGTGCATCATCGACCTCAACCAGACCCGGGGTGATGACTACTTTTCGTCCTTTATAGGTGGAAGCCAGATCAAATGATGCCATGGTTCCGTCAATATTTCCGTTAAAAGAGTCATCGAGTATGACCTTTCCACCGGCATCTATTCGCTGTAGTCTGTGATCAACAGCTTTAAGTGTAGAGAGACCATTTTGGATCTCTTCATCTGTAAGTCCAAGCTCTTTGGCGACTAAAACTGCAGCAGCCAGATTCATAGCATTGAAAGCACCCAGTATACTTGCCGAGTAACGTACTCCATCGAGTGTGAAAGAAGTATCATCCAAAGTGGCTTTGACATCTTCGATGAGATAGTCTGGAGCAGGTAAAGGATTTTTGATGTCCAGGTTTTCTTTCTCTCCAAAGGTA
>CAZCBU010000067.1:0-2877 GCA_964496995.1 uncultured Sulfurovum sp. | reverse complement strand
AGATATCTCCGTACCCAGATCCATGCTTCCTGAAGCACTTGAACGCATCTATGAGATCGGCGACCGTTACGGTTTTAAAGTACCTTGTTTCGGACATGCAGGAGATGGCAATATCCATGTGAATGTCATGGTTGACGGATCGGATGAGACACAGCTTGAAGAGGGGCATAAAGCCATTGAAGAGATCTTTGAACTGGTCGTTGAAATGGGTGGTACTTTGAGCGGAGAACATGGTATTGGTACCTCGAAAGCACCTTTTATGGACATTGCTTTCCATGCTGAGGAACTAGCACTTTTCCAGGATATCAAAAAGGCATTTGACCCCAATAATATTCTCAATCCCGGTAAAATGGGACTACCGGACGCCTAGTCGGGTCTTTGAACATGAAAGAAGAGAAAAGACAAAGTCAAAAAAGTGAATTTGAAAAGATCAGCGGGAACTATTATGTTTTCATCAGGGATTTCTTTAAAGATCTTTTAGACGACAGACTGGGCTATTATGCTTCCAGTCTGAGCTGGAATACGATTTTTTCCATTATCCCACTCCTTGTCATCCTACTCTATGTTTTTACCACCCTTCCGCTTTTTCACGAAATGTATGACAAGGTACAGGCACTTATTTTTGCCAACCTCATGCCAACACAGTCCAAAGAGATCATGGAAAACATCAATACCTTCATAGCCAATTCCGATAAACTTGGATATGTCGGTGCCTTCTATGTCACCTTTGCAGCCATCATGTTCTTTAAGAATTACGACTATATCGTCAATGACATCTTTGAACTTCCCAGCCGTGGCATTCTCAAAAGTGTGAAGACCTATCTTCTGCTTATCATTCTTCTGCCTACGATGATGGGAGCATCCTTCTATCTTTCCAGCCTCATCCAAAGCTATCTGGACAAAACAACTATTACCAGCATGATACATCTCTACTCCATTTTACCCTACACGATCGTATGGAGTGCCTTTTATATCGCCTATCAGCTCTCTGCCAATACCCGTATCAAAAAACGTGCAGCATTTCTCTCTTCTTTCATTGCCTCACTGATCTGGTATCTCTCCAAAAGCGGTTTTATCTTTTATGTCGTACACAATAAAACCTACGCTTCTGTTTATGGAAGTATCAGTACAGTACTCTTTTTCCTGCTCTGGATCTACATTTCCTGGGCCATATTCCTGCATGGTTTGAGATTCTGTTATCTTCTGGACAAAGGTGATGAGATCAAAAATATCTAGATAAACAAATACCCTGTGTAACCCAGTGCCGATCCAAAAAGCACATAAAAGAATTTTCTGCTCCCAATAGAGATCAGAGACAGTATTATATAACCTAGAGCCATCCAAAATGGGAGAATATGTTCTACACTTACATCCGGTAATGAAAATAGCCAAGTCAGCATACCATCAAACATACCACCCAAATTCAAAAGATGCAAAAGCATCACCAAGGGGTAAAATACGATGAAGACCAATGACAACAGTGGAGAGAGAAGTTGATACAGACTTGTCAGACCAAAGATACTGTGGACAAAAGGCAGCATTAAAACAAATATGCCTACAGGGATGAACAGCAGGGTGATCGTCCACCTGTTAAAGGATCTTGTGTACTGAAGCAGCAGAAAAATGTAAAAGACACCCAAAACAGAAAGCCAAAATCCCAGTGAAAAAAGGAGCGATGGGAAAAGAACCAAAAGTGTCAATACAATCGTTGACAGGAACATAAAACTTAAAAGTTCTATGCCGAGCAAAATGACTATCCATCCTGCAAATACCATAGCGTAGGAACGAAGCAGTGAGGGAGGAAAATCCACAAACCACAGATACAGCCCCAAAATAACCATCGTCAGTAATCCAACATCCAAAAGTGCATACCTGTAAGGAAAGTTTTTTTGCTGAAAATACCTATAGGGAAACAACAGCAAGCCATAGATCAATCCCCACAGTATACTCAGATGGAATCCGCTCAAGGCAACCAGATGGCTGACCCCCAGCAGAGATATTTTTTCCCGTAAAACTTTTTCAATGGGTGTTGCAAAAAATATTGCATTGTAAAAACTCCCCAAAGCACTGTTTTCATGCTGACCATCTACTTTCTTTAGCAGTCTGTCCTTAAAAGTCAAAGGCATTTTTTCAATACTTTTGATCTTACTCTTCACATAAAAAATATTCATATATTTGTAAAAAGGTATGCTCTTGTTCGGAAATATCTGTAAACGTAAACGTTTATGCTGGAAATCCTCTTTTTTATGTGTTGTCGTATAAAAGGTATATCCATCATCAGAACGAAGTTTTAAAACCGTATACTGTTTCCCCTTTGTAGACTTTTCGTAACTGTTCAGTACATTTGCATGGGTAAAATAAAAAGGTTTGGAGATAAATTCCTTATAAGTCTGATATTCAAAAAAGAGCCGTGCAAGAAGAAGGACCAGTAACACTGAAACCGTCCAGATAAACTCTTTATCGGACTCAAAAAACTTAGGCTTTTCCAATGACATTCAGACTAGATCGGCGGCAGTTCGATATTCCCCGTATTGGCAGGGATATCTGCATCCTGGTATTCAATTTCAAAAGCAGGACTGCTGACCTTGTCTACAAAGCGCGTAAAGTTCTTCTGAAAGACCAGTTCAACTGTCCCTGTAGGACCGTTTCTCTGTTTCCCAATGATGATCTCGGCATCCTCTTCCGGTTTTTTTCTAAAGTCAGAAGTATACTCTTTCCCTTCCGCTTTGGCTTTCATCTCTCTCTCTTTCTCCTGTGCCTCTCTGTAGACATCATCACGATAGACAAAAAGAATAATATCCGCATCCTGCTCTATCGCTCCGGATTCACGAAGGTCTGAGAGCATCGGACGCTTATTGTCTCTGCTCTCCACTCCAC
>CAZCBU010000066.1:0-9483 GCA_964496995.1 uncultured Sulfurovum sp. | reverse complement strand
TCAATGGTAATATGCGACATATCACTTCCGGGAATAGGTGCCACTGTCAACGAGGCAATATTGTATCCTCTGGCGGCAAAGAGTGCTGTTACACGTGCCAATACAGAACTTTCATTCATAACAACAACGGAGATAACGCGTCTTTCTTTTATTACTTTACACATCATTGATTCTCCTTCTTGTTTTCTATTTTCTGAGGCAGCATCATGTTGAACAGTGCTCCCCCTGCCGGTACCATTGGAAGTACATCTTCAAAACGGTTCGTCTGTACGTTCATGAAGCAGACTTTGTCCTGCTCGATCGCATCTTTGACCGCTGCATCGAATTCTGCTTTGGTCGTTACATCATAACCGATACCGCCGCAAGCCTCGGCCAAAGCTTTAAAATTGGGCTGAAAACTCAGATCGGTCTCAGAATAACGCTTTTCATAAAAGAAGGTCTGCCACTGTCTTACCATGCCAAGGAAATGGTTATTCAAAATAAGATTGATGACCGGTATCTTATACTCTGCCGCTGTCACCAACTCCTGCATATTCATCAAAATAGAACCGTCTCCGGTAATGTTAATAACTGTTTTTTCAGGATGCGCTCTTTTTGCACCAAGTGCCGCAGGGAAACCGAATCCCATCGTTCCCAGACCGCCGGAGTTGATCCATTGTCGAGGTCTGTCAAACGGATAGTGCTGTGCCGCCCACATCTGGTGCTGCCCGACATCTGAAGTGATAATCGCATCTTCACCCACCAGTTCACCGATACGCTCAATAGCCCACTGCGGTTTGATGACCTCATCAGAATCCACATAAGACTGTGGATGAAGGTCGTCATAACGTTTAAGTATCTCTCTCCAGGCATTATATCTGTCCGGATTGACATCATCAAGCAGAGGTATCATCTTTTCAACTACTCTTGTCACATCACCAACAATAGGGTAATCCACATCTACCAGTTTCCCGATATTCGCCGCATCTATATCCACATGAATAATATCTGCATATTTTGCAAACTCTGACAGTTTACCTGTGACCCTGTCATCAAATCTTGCTCCCAGTGAAATTACCAGGTCCGTTTCAGACATTGCCATGTTGGAGGCATAGTTCCCGTGCATTCCAAGCATTCCCAGAAGCAATGGATTCTTTGCACCCATAACTCCTCTGGCCATCAGGGTTTCAACCGCAGGGATCTGTGTTTTTTCTGCTAGTTGGCGTACCAAGTCAGCAGCATTGGAAAGGACAACACCTCCCCCTATATAAAGTAGAGGTTTTTTAGCATTCTTGATCGCTTCCACTGCTTTTTCTATCTGTCTATTGTTCCCTTTATAGGTCGGTTTATACGAAGGAATGTTGACTGAATCCGGGTAAGAAAACTCTCCGATCTCAACCGTAATATCTTTAGGTACATCCACAAGTACCGGTCCGGGTCTTCCCGATCTGGCAATGTAAAATGCCTCTTTGAGAATACGCGGTAACTCTTCAAGTGTACGCACCAAGAAGTTGTGTTTGGTACATGGTCTTGAGATACCTACAGCATCGATCTCCTGAAAACCGTCCGTGCCGATAAGAGACAAAGGTACCTGCCCCGAAATAACAACCATCGGGATAGAATCCATATAGGCTGTCGCCAGTCCTGTCACGGCATTGGTGAACCCCGGTCCGGATGTTACCATGGCAACCCCTACTTCACCTGTAGCTCTTGCATATCCGTCCGCTGCATGAACAGATGCCTGCTCGTGACGGTTCAAAATATGTTCAAAACCGTTCTGCTTGTAAATTTCATCATATACGTGCATGATCGCGCCGCCGGGGTAACCGAATACGGTCTTCACACCCTCAGCGATAATCGCTTCACACACCATTTGTGCACCACTCATCTGCATGGTTTACACTCCATTATTTTTATTTCAGGGTACATAAAACAACCCTTTAGATTAGGGGGATTATAGCAAAATAAGATAAATACACTCTTTTTCTTGATTGAAATCATAAAAAAGCATTCTATGTTTGATTATACTAGACAGATGAATTTTGAAGAAGCCATAGAGATCGCCGACAATATTTACTGGGTGGGTATGTATCTTGAAAATGACCCTTTTCAATGTCACCCCTACTTCATTGAAAATGGAAATGAATCCATCCTTGTCGATCCGGGTTCCATGCTGGAATTTGATGCTGTTGTCAACAAAATAAATTCCATTTCAGACATGTCAAATATCAAATATATCATCCTGCATCACCAGGATCCTGACCTTGCGGCTGCTGTACCTGAAATGGAGAAGCTCATTCAGCGAAAAGACCTGAAGGTCATCACCCACAGCCGCATGGTCCCACTGATCAAACACTATTTGATCCAATCAGAATATTATGAGATCGATAAAGAAGATCACCAGCTTCAAAGCAACACCCTTACACTGCAATTCATACCGACTCCCTATTGTCATTCACCTGGTGCTTTCGTCACTTATGAACCTCTGACAAAAACACTTCTCTCCGGTGATATTTTTGGCGGCATAGAAGAATCATGGGAATTCTTTGCAGGTGATGACTATTTTGACAAAGCCAAACAGTTTCATGCCGAATATATGCCAAGCAGAGATATTTTCAACTATGCCCTTTCGAAAATAGAAGCTTTGGAGTTGGATCTCATAGCACCGCAGCACGGTTCCATTATCAAAAAAGCACAAATCGCACCCCTGATATCCAAAATGAAAGCATTGGAGTGCGGCCTGTATATTGAAGACCGTTACCGTGATGAGCTCATTGTCACCATCGAAGCCCTTGAAAAGAAGGATCTGGAACTCAGCACTTCGCTCAAAGCATTGAAACAGAAGGATGAATTTCTTTTTCAAAAGTCAAAAATGGCGGATATAGGAGAAATGATCGGAAATATTGCACATCAGTGGCGACAACCGCTGGCCATGAACAATACCCTTATCTCTATACTCAAAGAGAAGACCCAAAGAGAGATACTTGAACATCCGGACCTGCTCTCCAAACTGCAGGAGATGGAGAATAATCTTCAGTATATGTCGAGAACCATTGATGATTTTATGCGTTTTTACCATCCAGAGAAAAGAAAAACCGATTTTTATATTTCAGAGGTCATGGAACATGCCCTTCCCATACTCTCACCCATCTTGCAAAAATCAGAGATTGAACTTCATTTCAACGATGAGAGTCATGCCAGTGTCAACGGCTATATGAATGAGTATACACAGGTGGTCATCTCTATTTTAACAAATGCAAAAGACATGTTGCTGCACAGGAAAATAAAAAAAGCCTGTATCAATATTGATCTCTATGAAACAGACAGACATGTGGTTCTAAGCATAAGTGACAATGCAGGCGGTGTCAGGAAAGAGAATATGCAACGTATTTTCGACCCCTATTTTACCACGAAACATAAGTCCATAGGTACAGGTCTTGGACTCTATATTTCCAAAATGATCATTGAAAAAAACATGGGTGGCCTGTTGAGCGTAGAAAATAAAAATGACGGCGCTGTATTTAAAATAGAAATGGAAAAAACAGATGCAGAATAAGATCAGTGATATTTCCATCTTGATCGCAGAAGATGAAAAAAAACTTTTAGACCCGATGGTAGAATATCTGCAACTCTTTTTTGAGCATGTATATGCTGCAGAAAACGGTTTGGATGCGTATGAACAATACACAAAGAAGAGACCTGACATTATCATTGCAGATATACATATGCCCCGTCTTGACGGTCTGTCATTGATAAAACGAATTCGTCAGAAGGATAAAAAAACAAAGATCATTATTACCACCGCCCACTCGGAACAGGATAAACTTCTCCAGGCGATCGAGCTGCACCTTGTCAAATATCTGATCAAGCCCATACAGAGTGATGCACTGAAAGAGCTGTTGCTCTCGATCGTAGATGAATTGAGACACTCTGATCACTGCCTCTATTTTCAAGAAGGTTTTTGCTGGGACAGACAAAGAAAAAAGCTGCTTAGAAAAGAGGAGGAAATAGGCCTGAAACCACGGGAACGGACAGTACTTGAACTACTCTGTTCCAATGTCAACCAGACGGTCTCATCGATCGATATTTTCAATACGCTGTATGCAGACCAGCCGGAACGTGACTTCTCTTCCGATGCCATTACCTCACTGATGAAACGGATCAGACAGAAACTCCCGAAAGAAACGATCAGAAACAGTTACGGTGTAGGATACATTCTGGAATCAAAATAGAAAAAATGTAAAAAATATTCTATTTTGACAAGGTTTGACAAACTCTTGTATTATACTTTCTCTCAAGAGGTTGCCTTTACATGCTTCCATCCCCCTGATATGTATTTCACAGGCTCCTCTGATTGTCTAGACTGACAGGCTTGACTTTTCTTTTATTCTTTGTAACTGTCAGTGTAGACAACCTTCCAATGCAAGGCCTTCACGCAAACCGTCATCTATAACCATACATGATCCGAACTCAACGACCTTAAAGATCTGTTTATAAATAAGTATCCCCGCGGCAATCAGATCCGACCTTCCTACACCCACTGTTTTCTCACGTTCTTCCGGTGTCATAGCCAGCAGTTTTTCAAGATAGAAATCCAATTCTTCTCTGAGAATGCTTGTACCGTTGATCTTTTTTGAGTCATAACATTCATAAGTCTGCCCCAGTTTCATGGCAGCAACGGTTGTAGGTGTTCCTGCTGTAGCGATAAAGGCTTCCACTTCCCCCTGTTCTGCATAGGTTTCCATACAAAATCGTTCCATATCAAGCATTTCCCGAGGCAATACTTCTTTGATGGTTTCAAGATCCTGATATTTTTGGGCAATGGTCACAATACCTATGGGGAAAGAGCGGGAGATCACTTTGTCCGGGAAATTGAAAATAAGTTCTATCGATCCTCCGCCGATATCGACCAAAACAAAAGACTTTGAAGCAAAATGCAGTTTTGCCAGTCTGTGTTTCACCGCTGTCAGTGTCAACCGTGCTTCTTCTTCTCCGGAGATGATCTCAAAAGAGACCCCTGTCTCTTTTTGTATCCGCTGCAATACAGCTTCGCTGTTAGCTGCCTGACGTATCGCTTCAGTGGTGACCGCTTTCACTTCATCATGAAGAAAGTCCATCTTATTCTGTGCCTCTTTAATGGCATAGATCACCCTGTCTACCGCTTCATGATGGATCACACCGGTACTTTCAAGCATATCGGCAGTCTTAACGATCTTTTCAAAATCAGCAACAAATCTTCCACTCTGACAATCCAGTTTGGTCACACGCAATGTATTGGAACCCAGATCAATAGCTATCACTCTTCACTCCTCCCTTTTCACTTTACGAAGTGTTTTAATGTTCTTCCCTGAAAGAGAAACCGCCTTCTGTAAGTTTCTCCCGTATCATCTCCTGATGTTCTACACCTTTGGTCTCAAGTGCCACAGAGACATTGGCATCACCAAATTCAAGATCGATGGAAGTTCTGTCATAACCGATCTGAACAATATTCGCACCGATATCGGTAAGTATCTTGGTGAAAGACTGCAATGCACCCGGTTTGTCTACAAGTGTCACCATCAGTTTCATTTTTCTGGCTGACTTCATCAAACCTTTTTCAATGATCAGTGCAAGCATGGTCACATCAATATTGCCTCCACTGAGGACAACACCCACTTTGGAGCCTTTGGGAAGGTCAAGCTTTCCGTGTAAAAGTGCCGCAACACCCACTGCTCCCGCACCTTCCACAAGAACCTTCTGCTTTTCAAGCAGAAAAAGAATGGCTGAAGCGATCTCATCTTCACAGACACCCTCAAAAGCATCTACATTTTTTAAAATATATTTCAGGGTCACAGGAGAAGTATCACGTACTGCGATCCCGTCTGCAATGGTCCGTACCGATGTCGTATCAATGGCTTTTTTGGCATCATAAGACTGCTTCATTGCCGGTGCCCCCTCGGCAGAAACACCTATTATTTTCACATCAGGCTTCAGTGCTTTTGATGCAATGGACATACCGGATATCAGCCCGCCGCCGCCAACGGGGACAACGATGGCATCAAGGTCATCCTCTTCATCAAACATTTCAAGTGTTACCGTTCCCTGCCCGGCGATCACCTCATCATCCGTAAAAGGATGTACAAAATCATAGTTGTTCTCTTTCCCGAATGTCACAGCATAGGCATATGCTTCATCATAATTCGACCCGTGCAGGATCACTTTTGCACCAAATTCCTTCACTCCCTGAACTTTGGTAAGGGGTGTCGACTCAGGCATAATGATCGTAGCATCAATATCAAAATATTTTGCAGCAAATGCCACGCCCTGTGCATGATTTCCCGCAGAAGCAGCAACCACACCCCCTTTTTTTCCACTCTCTACCAAAGTCGCGATACGGTTAAAAGCACCTCGCAGCTTAAAAGCACCCGTACGCTGAAGGTTCTCTTTTTTCAGGTAGACTTCATATCCGCTTATTTCACTTAAGATCGGTGCATATGCAAAAGGTGTACGATGTACCACTTTTGACACCCTTTCATAGGCTTTTTCTATACTTTCTAGATCCAACATTTTCTTCCCTGTTTTATAATGAATGCAAGTATATCACAATCATAATATTATTTTTTAGCGTTCTCGTTTTTTAAAAAACCTTCTATCTCTTGTTCTGAACCCCTGAAAACGATACGGTCTTTATTCTTTGCTATCTGATAATCATACATCGGATCATAATACTCCACCAGAAGGTAGTCTATCCATGCTTTATAGGCTTCAAGGTCTCCACACTCTTTTTGGGTTCTGAATGCTTCTTCAAAGAGTGCACATACTTTTTGGTAACGTTCTCCACCCAGTCTGCGTTTAATACGTGACATTGCCGCAAAGAGGGAGTCATACCATCTTTCAAGCGCGTCTTCTGTGTATATCTCTTCATAACTTTTCTGTGCTTTAACGATGTATTCATCAAAAGTGATCTCTATTCTCTTTTGCTGTGAAGTCTCCAAAATGATCAAAGGTGCGACCTTCAATACATTCACCAATGGTTTGGGAATATACACCCGTCCTATGAACTCACTCTCATCTTCAAAAATAAGTGTTTCAAAGCCTTGATCAAGCTTTTGTATCAGTTCATATGCCAAAGCATTTTCAAAACCTATCTGTGACGGCTGTTCTTTCACTTTTCTGCCGAAAGAAGAGCCTCTGTGGTTTGCCAAACCTTCCAGGTCTATGGCATTTTCCAGTCTCTTTAAAAGTATGGTCTTCCCCGAACCCGTTCTGCCACCAATGACATAAGGCTGAAAAGTACCGGCCAAACGATCAGTCTCCTGCATCAAATACGTTCTGAATGCTTTATACCCGCCTTCAAGCCGAACAATCTTGGAGCCTGTTTCTCCGATCCACTCCTGGGAGATCTTTGAACGTTCACCACCTCTGAAACAATACAACATTGCTTCAGGGTTTTCTTTCATAAAGTCCAACCAGGCTTTCACCCGTGTTTCCTTGACAGAGCCGTTTACAAGCGAATTTCCCAATGCCACAGCAGCATCATGCCCTTTTTGTTTATAGGCAATCCCCACAAGGTGTCGCTCATCATTGGTCATCAAAGGCAGATTTGCTGCAAAAGGGAATGCTCCTTTTTCAAATTCTATGGGTGCGCGTACATCTATAAGAGGGGTATTGTGTAAAACGATCGATCTGAAATCACTGCTTTGCGTCAAGTGTGGCATGGTGTGGTATCCCTCTGTAGTAATAACGACATTATATCACTATCAACTAAGTATTTAAGTCTGACATTATCTTTCCTTGATATCATTCAGAATAACAATCATAAAAAGGATGCCTTATGGAATGTGAAATGCCATTGATCAACAGTAACCAGGAAGAGATAAAAGAGATCTTCGAGAGCGTAAAGACCATCGCCATACTCGGCCTCTCCCCGGATGAAACAAAAGCCAGCCACCGTGTTGCCAAGTATCTTCAGGAAGTCGGTTACAAGATCGTGCCGGTCTACCCTAAAGAGGAGACGATCCTTGGTGAAAAGGTCTACCGTTCTCTGGCAGAGATCCCTTTTGAGATCGACATGGTCGATATCTTCAGAAAACCGAATGCATTCGACGCCATTGCCGATGCCTGTATTGCGCGTGGCGATATAAAAGTATTCTGGGGTCAGTTGGGTCTGGTCAACAATGCTGCTGCACAGAAAGCAAAAGATGCAGGTATGAAAGTGGTACAAAACATCTGCTCCATGGTGGCACATAGAGGATTGGTGTAAACAAGCCAACAAAGTGACAACTTCAAACCTTATAAAAGTTTCATAACAGAAGGTTTTATAAGGAGAAGTCAATTAAAAAAACACATTACTTCTTCTGTAAAAACACTCCGCTCTCAACATGTTCGGTATGCGGGAACTGGTCATATATGGCTGCTTCCGTCACATTGTGGGTTTTGGTCAATGTTTCCAGGTTTCGGGCAAGTGTCTCCGGGTTACAGGAGATGTAAATGATATTGTCTATGTTTGAAATGAGTTCGATCGTTCCTTCATCCAGACCTGCACGTGGTGGATCAACCAGAACCGTAGAAAAGTGATATGATTTTAAATCGATATCTTTTAATCTGCTGAACTCCCGTACACCATTCAATGCTTCAGTCATCTCTTCTGATGCCAGTCTGGCAAAAGTAATATTCTCTACACCATTCAATACACAGTTCTCCAAAGCAGCATGAATGGAGCGTTTGGAGATCTCAGTTGCCAATACTTTGTCAAAATAGTGTGAAAGCGGCAGGGTAAAATTACCCAGGCCACAGTAAGACTCCAAAAAGTCACCATATCCTACTTTTTTAGCCTGTGCTATCGCCCACTCGATCATTTTGACATTGACTGTCGGGTTAGGCTGAGTAAATCCGCTTTCATACTGGACATAGGTAAAGATCTTACCGTCAATTTCCAGTTTTTCTGTCACAAATTCATCGGAAAGAATGACCTTTTGTTTTCTGCTTCGTCCCATGACCTTGCAGTTCAATTCACTTTCCAACAACCTGGCTTCTTCCGCCCAGACATCATCAAGTTTTCTGTGATAGAGCATAGTAATGAGACACTCATCGGTTGTGGTTGCCAAAAACTCCACGGCAAACAGACGTTTTTTCAATACTTCTTGTGAAGCATTGATCTTATCAAGCAGTTTCCACATTCTTATTTCAATAGCTTCGATCACCTTGGGACACTCTTCAATGTTAATGGCACCTTTTTCGCGCACACCGTTGACAGGCATTTTTCCCATTGCGTAATCACAGCGCTCACCCTCATGCCAGATGCGGAATTCAGATCGTGCTCTGTAATGGGAATCGGGAGAATCGAAGAGTTCCAGTTCTGCCTGATAGAATGGTGATAAAAGTTTGGAAACCCGCTCTTTTTTACTTTTTAACTGCTCCGGGTAAGAAAGTTCATAAAGCCCGCAAGAGCCGCAGGTTCCGAAATGTTTACAGTTCACATTTATCCCTTTAATTTCAATTGGATATAATCACAATTATTAAATA
>CAZCBU010000065.1:0-2936 GCA_964496995.1 uncultured Sulfurovum sp. | reverse complement strand
GTGAGACAAGATCATCTACGATGTGCTTTTTCAGTGCTTCTCTCTCATTTGAAAAGAATGCCATGAGTCCACCGGATGTGGCTTTGAACTCTTCAATGTTCTTGAACTGCCCTGTTCCGTTCATTTTAGTCTCAGTATCTGAGTCTATCCATAAAATATGTCCGTATTCATGCCCAATGGTTGATATATCATAAATTTCCTGCCAGAGTGTGGGTTCATTTTCTATGAGTGCTCTCTGTTTTTTGACAAACGCTTCACCCATGGTCTCAACAGAGAGTTTCATGATCGGTTTGGACTTCTTGGATTCCATCACAAAGTCGGCGTAGGCAAAGATCTTTTTTCCCAATTCTGCAGAGACCTGTTCATCGTTAGGTACGACCTGTGCAGAAAAAAGTCCATTGAATTCTGCCGCATAATACAACATCGGTTGACCAATGTAAAGTTGTGTTTCATCGACCTGCAAGAGGTTTTTAGACATGGTATGCAAAGCTTCTTCACCAAACTCTTTTGCCATTTCATACGCAAACAGTTTAATGTTGCTTCTCGTACTTGACCCCTCCTGTAATTTAGGATTGACAATACGAAGATCCCACTCCAAAGCCACTGCTTTTCTGTAATGGTCTTCATAATATTCAAGAGGATGTCCTACCTGTAACGGTGTGGTCACAGACATCCAGCGTCTGTCAACCTCTGCCCACATTTTGATGAGTTCATCTGTTTTGGTATGGGCAAATGCCTCTTTTAACGCTGTAAAATAGTTGATCCACTCTCTTTTTTGTCCATAAACCTCATCTTCATGCTGATTCAAGAGTGCAATGAGTTGTTCCAAAGCAACTACGACCGCTTCTACCTCTTTGGGAAAAGCTTCCGCATAAGCAAGACTTTTGTACTCTGTGTCTTCTTTTTTCAAAACAGAATAGCATCGGTCTCCGACACATCCGCTTTCATCTTTGTCAAGCAGAGATTCTCCCTGTAACATTTCAAAGACTTTCGCATCATCTCCATTGAACATTTCGCTCAGTTCCATATTTACTGTATGGATAATATGATCCGTCCAGTGACTCTGCCAGATACTCAATGTCACTCCCACATAATGTACCCCAAGGATCAAAGAACGGTAAAAAGGGGTAAGAAGCTTCTTCTCCTCTACCCAGCTGATGAACATTTCATGACGGGTAATATGCATTGTACTTACAAAACCATACGCCAGCTCTTTTTTCATAGCGATCTCTTCTTTGGTAAAGCCATTTTTTTCCAGAACCTGCTCTAAAGCATCTTCCCGCAAATTGACAATACGTGTCAAAGCTGCCATTTCAGCATCTTTGTCCCGGGGAATATCCAAAAGTTTTAAAAAGGCATCCACGACCACATTGGCACGTTCATGAATCTTACCCTCTTCCAAAAGTTCATAATACTTGTTGAGTGTGCCCTGTCTTGCCTGCAACTCATCATATATAGTTTGCAGGTCTTCCATAAATTTTTGTTTGTTCATTGCTCTCTCCGTAGGGTGTGCAATAGCACACCAATTAAAATATTTTGTTTATTAAAGGTGTGCTATTGCACACCCTACATTCTTATTTACTCTTCAACATTTGAATGATCGGTTTTGCCAACTCCAAAGCCTGACCACGATGGGAGATCTTGGATTTTACATCATCATCCAACTCTCCAAGGGTCTTGTCCATCCCCGCAGGAATGAACATCGGATCATAACCAAACCCTTTGTCCCCTCTGGCAGTATCCAAGACATCACCATGCATCCAGCCATGCACCACATACTCTCCGTATTTGGAAACGATGGCGATCGCTGCTGTGTAATACGCTGGTGTTGATTTCACACCTTTTTCTTTGACTGCATCTATAAGCTTATAAAGGTTGTCTTTGTCTGTCACACCTTCTCCTGCATAGCGGGCAGAGTAGATCCCGGGTGCTCCATCCAAAATAGGCAGGGAGATACCGGAATCGTCAGAGATCACCAGATATTCTTCTCCAAGCTTCTCATAGATCGTTCGTGCTTTTATCAATGCATTTTCGGCAAAGGTTGCACCATCTTCTACAATCTCAAATTCTCCCAAAAGTTCAGAAAAAGGGACGACCTCATCTTGACACATCTGTTTAAATTCCCGTAATTTGCCTTTGTTACCTGTTGCTAATACTAATTTCATTGACAATTAACCTTTAAGTACTATAATTAGGAGAAATTTTACCCTATTGGAGATATACCTATGATTAAACAGATCATGCCACTCAGTCTCATCGTTGCTTTACGGTTTTTCGGACTCTTTATTGTCCTTCCTGTTCTATCTATCTATGCACTTAGAATGGAAGGGGCAACACCATTCCTGGCAGGTCTGGTTGTCGGTGGATATGCATTGACCCAGGCTATTTTCCAGGTTCCGTTCGGACTTATGTCTGACAAGATAGGCCGTAAACAGGTCCTGCTCTTCGGTCTGCTTATTTTCATTGCCGGTTCTGTGATTGCTGCCTTGTCTGACAATATCTATATGCTGCTTGTCGGTAGATTTTTACAGGGTGCCGGAGCTATCGGTTCTGTTGTCTCTGCCATGATCGCAGACCTGGTAAAAGAGGAACAGCGTGCCCACGCCATGGCTGTGATGGGTGGAACCATCGCCATGTCTTTTGCTGCCGCGATGATCATCGCACCGATTGTCGGGGGAAACTGGGGGATCGATAAACTCTTCTGGTTGACTGCGGTACTTTCTGTCATGGCCATAGGTATTCTTTTCACGGCAGTGCCCAAACCACCAAAGATCGTGCACTCTTACGCTGAAGAAGAGTCTAAAATGCTGGATGTTTTCAAAGACAAATCGCTTACAAGAATGTACATCACCTTCCTTTTCCACTCTTCCATTATGACAATGGCATTTTTCATCATCCCAATGGTAATGACCCAAAGCATCGATGACGGTGGTTTC
>CAZCBU010000064.1:0-2911 GCA_964496995.1 uncultured Sulfurovum sp. | reverse complement strand
TTTTTAAGGTGGTAACTGACTCCTTATCATTTATTTTGGCGGTTATGCCATTGAAAAGAAAGCCAAATTACTGGAAAGATAGGAAGTAAAACACAGCATAAAAAACAAAATGGACACAAGATGAACGGTTTTCTGCTTATGGCAATATTTCTCAGTGGTGCTGCGGTGTATGCGTTGCTCTCAGATACGCTGATCATGCGTGGTACGTTCAAAAAGGCAGACCATCCTACCCTCTTTTGGGTGGGTACGATCTTTTATGCAGTTACCGGTATCATCTCGTTCATACTCTACCTGCAGGTACCCAAACCATAACACCAAAGGAAACACGCTATGATATACCGATACACACTCTCTCTTTTAATCGTATCACTTTCACTCTCCGCACAGCCGCTAGAGCAGAAGAGCTGCTTTAAAAAGGCACAAAGTACTGATGCCATACTCACCTGCATCAATAGGCATCTCAAGCAGGAAGATGCGCGGCTGAATCGGAACTACCGGGAGGCTATGAAACGCATCGCACCTTTTCGCAGAGAGTCTTTGCGAAAGGTTCAGCGGTTGTGGATCGGCTATGCCCATACCAAGTGTGACTTCTTCTATCACAAAGAGAGCGGGTCTGGCGGTTTGGTCGATGCGCAGCGCTGTCTGCTGGAGGAGACTACACGACGGGCGGATGAGCTGGGTGCGCTCTATTAGAGGCGCGGGGACAACATTTCCGCCCTTACATACGCTACACCAGCCCTTCAAAGACCGTATTTTCAAGCTTTTTACGGATGATCGTCTCTGCCAGACGGGAGAGGATCCCCACACTCTCTTTTCAACTTATACCACAGGTAATACTCTAGTAATGCTCATCCTGTAAACTACCAAAGGTATTTTATACTGGAAAGTAATGAAATACTTCACAGGACAAGGGAAAAATCATAAAATGCATATCATGGAAGTTTCATTTGTAACGATCTTCGTTCCATATCTCTCGATACAGAACTTACCCACTATTCAATAACATCGTCATCATTACAACACATGAAAAGCAGACAAATATTTTAATGTTTGGATATAGCACCCTTAACGTATATAGAGCTTGTATATAGGTTAAGGGTGCTTTTGCATCCAAATTTTTTTAAGAAAAGGGGAGAAGATGAATAAAAGATTTATTTTATTCTTGGTGGTATTGCTTGGATCATTTACACAGCTTCATGCAACACCAATCTTTGCATCACAGTACAAGATGAGATGTAACTCATGTCACAGTATGATGCCTACATTGAATAAAACCGGACTAAAGTTTCTCAGAAACGGTTTTCGTTTTTCAAAAGACGATAAAACAATGGCAGAAGCTTTTTTGGATGCGAACAGTTCCGAAAGCAGAGTTTTACCGATTCGTGGTTTGGCAGGAATTAACATCGATACCAAAAACCGTGAAGATGTTGAAAAACTCAATTTGTACTTTGGGGGAAGTGTAACAGAGGAAGTATCTGTATATGCGATTACCAGATCTACTTATAATAAAAAAGTCAATCACAATCTTTTTGGAGAATCAAACTCAAGAGCCTTCATGCAGTGGAATCCAAATGGAAGTGAACATGCATTGAAAGTTGGTTGGATGGATCCATTAACTATGTTCTCAAATCTGGATCGTACATTGATGGATAATGCTTTAATGGGATCAGGGCTGTTAAAAAAAGCACCCAAAAGCATCAAAAAACCTGAATGGGCAAAAAACAAACCGTTACCACCTAAGCCAGGACCAAACGCAACACCTCAGGAGATCAAAAAATATAATATGATGATGATGCCTAAACAACCATATATGCTTCCCGTTCCTTATGCAGGAGTCGGATTGGTCAAAGGGATCGAGTATTCATACCTTTATGATGAGAAAGTACTTTTCCTTGTGAACTACGGTATCCCATCATCACCATTCTATGCAGAAAATGATGACAGTGAATTGACTGCAGGAGTAGAGTTGCGAGATGTAGGCGGTTATAACTTTGGATTGGTATATATGCATCAGGAGATAGCCAATATTGAAACTGACTCATACATTTTACCGATTGAAGCAGAGTATTTCAATGGGCAACTACTATTCCAGCAAAGTTTTGTCTACAAAGACTCTGATCAGTTTGAAAATCCATACTATGGCTCACAAACCACCTTTACCTATCAGATAGATAATGAATCGCAGGTAAGAGCGATCATCTCTTTCGATGAGGATGAAGCGGAAGAGTTTAATAGCGGCTATGCATTAACATACAGTAAATCATGGAATGATAGATTTCTTGTACATATAACCGGTGCCAGACACAAAGGACACTTCTTTGATGAAAGCATCGCCAAACTCTCTATCTACATGTTCCTATAGATAATAATTTATAACATGATGAAGCATATGCACGATCTGCATACGCTTCATTTACACTGCAATCTACCAAACCCATTGACATTTCCCTCAAAATCAGTATAATCGCTCTCAAAAAAAGAGAGGAAAACACTCTTGCAGTTTACGAACATAAAAGCGATCCACTTTGACCTTGACGGTACGCTCATCGACAGTGTCCCCGACCTCGCTCTGGCGGTTAATGAGATGCTTGAAGCACTGGGCAGAGAGACCTTCAGCGAAGAGACCATCCGCTACTGGGTGGGCAACGGTGCACAGACACTGGTCAAACGTGCGCTGCTTGGTACGCGCCAGATCGAGGGGAAGGATGTGGATGAAACACTCTTTCATAAAGCACACACCCTCTTCCTCGATGCCTATGCCAAGCACCTCTGTGAAGCGACCAGACCCTACCCCGGTGTCATCGAGACCCTCACAGCACTTAAAGCCCGGGGATACCGTCTGAGTATCATCACCAACAAACCCGAACAGTTCGTCGCTCCCATTCTGGAAGGGCTGGGCTTTGGGAGGCTT
>CAZCBU010000063.1:0-2721 GCA_964496995.1 uncultured Sulfurovum sp. | reverse complement strand
GGAGTCTCTTGTATCGTTGGAGATCGTTTTTGTGGAGTCATTGACATTGTCAGAAACATCTTTGACAGAATCTCTTGTGTCATTGGAAACGGTTTTCACTGAGTCTCTACTATCATTGGAGACGGTTTTGACAGAATCTCTTGTATCGTTGGATACAGTGCTGACAGAGTCTCTGCTGTCGTTGGAAACCGTTTTGACGGAGTCTCTGGAGTCGTTGGAGACAGTCTTGACAGAGTCACGGCTGTCATTGGAAACCGTTTTGGTCGCATCGTTGATGTCCTTGGAGACAGAGATCGCAGAGTCTTTCATGTCTTTGGACGCGATAGTCGTAGAGTCTTTCAGATCTTTGGTCGTGTTGGTGATGGAGTCTTTGGTGTCTTCTGCTATTTCAACCGTTGCATCTCTTACATCTTTGGAAGTAGAGACCTGTGCAGTCTTGAGGTCGTCGGAGACTTTTACGGAAGTGTCTTTTGCATCTTTACTTACATTAGTGACCGTTCTCTCTGCACTTTTACTTGTTTCAACAGCACCGTCTTTCATAGACTCAACGCTGTCCTTCGCATCTTTACTCATGCTGATAGCAGCCTCTTTCATATCTTTGGACATATCTCCAAAGCTGAAGTCCGCCTGTGCACTTGTCATAAGTGCAGCAGCTGCTACACATGAAATGAGTGTCTTTTTCATCGTTGTATCCTTTGTAATTATTTTTGAGGTAGCACAATAGTATCACCAAAACTTTAAAATAAAACTTAAATTTTATAAAAATATATCATCAAAAATTGTGATGAATATAAATCTAATTGAGTTATTAAAGATAACACGTTACAATGTCACTAACGTAATTATAAATTTTATAAGGAGTGAAAATGAAAGAGAAACTTATGATACTTGGAAGCATATTTGTAATAGGCAGCAATGCGGCAATGGCAGAAGGTTATACCCAGGGTGACAGAATACTGGACATGCAGAAGATGGCACAGGCCATGCAGGACATCCAGTCAGGTCTGCTCTACAACAATGTGGACATCGTCAAGGCAGGGACCAAGGTGCTTAAAGATACCATTATAAAGATCCGCCCCATCGATGAAGAGGTGAACAACAAGGATATCTATGAGAAATGGCTCAACAATAATCTTAAAATGACCAACAAGATCCAGAAGAAGATCAGAAAGAAAGCCGAAGATATCGAAGAGCGTTTTGCAGATGGCGATGCGGTACAGGCGCTTCAGGCATACAGTAAGATCATCGGTCAGTGTATGCAGTGTCATGTACGTTTGAGAAAGTGGTAAATGATTGAAAACATATAAAGAAGACAAATGTAAGAGGGAACTGCTAAATGTTTAACTTCAAAAAAGTGTTGTTTGTAACGTTTTTACTCATTTCCTCTCTTCAGGCAGGCAATATCGTATTGACAGGTACGGTCATCTCCGATGGTCAGAAGATGATCGGAAGCCGCTATATGGGGTATGTCAAAAAAGTCTATGTCAAACTGGGAGACAAGGTCAAGCGTGAAGATGACCTCTATGAGATCGAGTCTGCGGAGTTTGATATCATGAAGACACAGGCGAACCTGATGCTTGAACAGGCACAACTGGCTCTGGAATACTGGAAAGACAAACTGCATGCGATCAACAAGAAAAAAGAGATCGTTAAGAGGAAACAGGGATTTAGCGGTTTTGACTGGGATGATCTGGAGACACAGGCAGAGAATGTCAAAGCGATGCTTGAATCGACCAAGATCATGGTCAAGCATGCGGCAGAACAGGTAAAACAGATGGCAGTAGTCTTCAACTACCTGAAGATGAAGGCACCCTCTGACGGTGTCGTAGTGCAGAAGAACATCAAGGTCGGTGATATGATCATGCCTGGTATGTTGGCGATCATGATCGTCGATACGGAAAATCTTGAAATCGATGTCTCACTCTCTGAAGGGATCATCGGCAAGGTAAAAGAGGGGCAGCGTATTGCTGTGGAGATCCCCTCCATACAGTATAAGACCGTAGGTGTGGTGCATGCCATTATCCCCGATGCCAACCCGATGACACACAAGATCAAGATGCGTGTCAAGTTCGATAAGGCAGGCAAGAACATCTTTCCCGGTATGTATGCCAAAGTGGTCATCCCAGACTGATGTCTGATGCCTCCGGGTATACCGAATATACGTTTTCTCTGTTTATATTCTGTAAATACAAAGCTGATAGAATGATTGCAGTAAACACAAAAAGGTATTTCTATGGAAAAAATCTATGATCTTATCATTATAGGTGGTGGTCCCGGCGGGATCGGTTCTGCCGTTGAAGCGAAACTCCTTGGACTGGAGAAGATACTTATGGTCGAAAAGACCGACAACCACTCTCATACCATCCGAAAATTCTACAAGGACCAAAAGCGTGTCGACAAGGACTGGCAGGGGCAGGAGGTAGAACTTGAAGGCAATGTGGCGTTTGTAGACGGGACAAAAGAGAGTACCCTGGACTATTTTGATGCCCTTCTAGATGATGAGATGATCGATACACGGTTCAACTGTGCAGTTGAGAAAGTGGAGAAGAGAGATGGGCTTTTTCATGTATACTCAGGCTGTGGGACGGATGTGGCCAAAAACGTCATCGTCAGTATCGGCCGCATGGGCAAACCCAACAAGCCCTCCTACAAGATCCCTCCTTCACTGAAGGAGAAGATCAATTTCAACCTGGATAAATGCGGCAGCGGAGAGAAAATACT
>CAZCBU010000062.1:0-7933 GCA_964496995.1 uncultured Sulfurovum sp. | reverse complement strand
GCTTTGATACGGTGTTCTCTTGTATAGTCATAGAAATCTTCATGTTCGGAGGCAAACTCATCCAGCCATTCGGTATCATCCGTATTTTCCATGAAAACAAAACGTGCCAGCATAATGGCTACATAATAATCCGTACGGGGTTCTATCTGGAGATGAAAATCCGCCTTCTTGGCAATGGCTGTTTTGACAGGATCGATCACTACCAGCTCTTTTCCTTCAAGATAAGGCATTAAATGGGCATTGGTCACTGTGACATTGCGACCCCAGATAACGATCGTTTCAGCTTTTTCTATCTGCTCAAGGGGAAGCATTCTGTTCAGACCACGTCCCATACGGATCCCGGCATCTCCTGCTGCATCACATAATGAGCCATGGGTCAGGTACCCTTTGATCTTTTCCATAAAAAGATTGGTGATCTCCTGCATCACTGCAAAGTTACCTGAACCTCTCCAGAGTAAAGACTTGGAGTCCGTAAAAGCATTCACTACAGCCTGCATTGCTTCATCCATTGAAACTTCTTTACCGTCAATACTTGGTTTAACAATACGAGGCTGCTCAAAGACAGCTTTATTCACAAGAGCACACAGAGCACCATTGCCTGAAAAATGTTCTTTGTTCCCTTTGATCTTGAAATGCTCACCCTCTTCTACCAGAATACTGCAGGCATCATAACAGTCAAATCCACAAGCGGTTTTTTTCATGATTATTTTATCTCTACTTTCAAAAGTTTGGAAAATTCATTTTTAGGTGCGGGAATGTAGATCTCTGCTCTGTACGATGAAATGAATTTCTCATCTGCCACACGCCAGACCTTCCCTACTTTATAGGCTGTTCTTTTATCGTTGATAAACACTGTTTTTTTCTCAACTCCAGGTAACTCTTCCGGTTCCAGAAAAAGCACAAGTTTTGCTCTGCTTGCATCCTGTATCTCAGCAAGCGGAGAACCCGGCGCAACAAAGTCACCTTTGCGTACCAGCAGTTTATAAAGATATTTGTTCTCTGGAATAATAGATTTTTTTACTAAAGTGTCTTCCAGTTGAGACGCTTTATATTTCATATCCAGGATCTGTTTCTGTAAAGAGACGATCTTCTCTTTTGTACCCAGATATTGTGTTTTTGCCGAGCTGAAACTGCTATACGCATTGTCTTTTTGTGTTTTTGATGCCGTAGAAAGTTTCGAGATACGTTTAAAATACCCTTCTTGTCTCTTTACTGTACCGGCCAGAGAACTTGCGATCTCCTGATTGATCCCCAACATCTGTTCCAGAAGTCCAATGCTTTGCTTTGTATCTTTCAAATTTGTTTTATCCAATGCATCATCTATATGGATGACCCTCTTACCCGAAACCAGTGTTCCTTCTGCATTTAGATCAGCATCAATCACCAATCCGCTTACTGCAGATTTCAGTACAACAGACTCATAAGGTTCAACTTTGGCATAATGCACTTTTGCAAATATAAACAGTGGAGTCAATAATAGAATGAGTATTTTCATTTATAATTCTTTTTTGATTATTCAGAGTATTTTATTATAGCTAATTAGCGTTAATATATGGGATACCATGCCAAATACAATGCTAATATATAAGAGAGAGTAAGGTATCATGTGTATAGTTATGTCTTATATTTTAAATTTAGAGTATAAGACATTTTTTGATCGTTCAGCAATGAAGGAGAATAATATTTATGTCTTTTGAAATGCAATACCACACCAAGAAAAAACATTATGAAGACATTTAATACTTACTATACCACCCAAACAGCGTTTACAGAGTTCATTCACTCACATAGTCTCAAAGACAACAACAAACTGCTGATCCAGATATTCACTGCCATCACGGATGAAAAAGAAATTTCGATACTTCTTCATCAGATCACCTCTCTCTTACCCAATGCATCCATCATCGGGTCCACAACGGACGGCGAGATCTGTTCCGGAAAAGTCAGCACTGGGCAAACGGTCATCTCTTTAACACAATTTGAAAAAACAGAACTTAAAACAGTCTTTGTTGAAAATGTAAAGGGAAGCGAAGAAACGGGTCAGGAACTGGCACATATTTTAGCTACACCCTCAACCAAACTCATCATTACCTTTACAGATGGTCTCAATTGCAATGGTGAAGCATACCTCAACGGGATCTCTTCCACCAATGACAACATTATCATTGCCGGTGGTCTGGCAGGCGATAATGCTGAATTTAAAAAGACTTATGTTTTTACAAAAGAGCATATCTCCTCCAATGGTGCTGTCGGCGCAGCACTGATCAATGATGATCTGTATGTCTATACAAACTACAGTTTCAACTGGTTGGCGGTCGGTAAGAACATGAGGATCACCAAGGTTGACAAAAACAGAGTTTATGCTATAGATGACCTGTCTGCCTTTGAGATCTACAGAAAATATCTTGGAAATCATATTGCGGAGAATTTACCTGCAGTCGGTGTGGAATTTCCACTCATTATTCAAAAAGAAAATGGTCCTGTAGCAAGAGCTGTATTATCTGTACATGAAGACGGATCTCTTTCCTTCGGAGGGGATTTCGGATATGGTGATATCGTGAATTTTGGTTATGGTGATGCAAAAATGATCCTTGACCGTTCCATAGAAGCACAATATGACATGATGGACAAACCGATCGAATCCATTTTTATATACTCCTGTATGGCACGACGAAGGTTTATGCCAAATCTCATAGAAAACGAGATCAGACCATTTCAAAAAATAGCCAGTGTTTCAGGCTTTTTTACCTACAGCGAATTTTTTTCATACCCTTCAAAAAATGAATTATTGAACCAGACCATGACACTTTTAGGTATCAGCGAATCTCAAGATGTTCTACCCAAAGATATTCAAATAGATACACAGACCGCAACACTGAATGAATATCAGAAATCCATTCAGGCCCTCTCTCATCTACTCAACATCACAACCGTAGAGTTGGCAGAAGAGAATCGGTCCCTTGAAAAGAGAACCGAGATCATTCAAGCCAAAAGTGAATCCCTGCGTCTGGCCCAGGCAGTGGGCCATATGGGCAGCTGGGAGATCGATCTTATTACCAAAGAGGCCACCTGGTCGGAAGAGAGCTATCGTATCTACAAAGTGGATCCCTCCACTACAAAGACCACACTGGATACTTTTATGACAAAGGTCATCAAGGAAGACCAGCCAAAAGTTGCTCAAGCCATGCAGGCATTACAAGATGGAAAGATCAGAAGTATTGAAGTACGGGTAAGAAGAATGGATGGAGTCATTATTACCGTACTTCTAAGTGGAAAAATGATTTTCGATGAAGATGGTCATGCCGTCAAGCTGATCGGTACAACACTTGATATCAGCGAACAGGTAAAACTAAGAAATAAAAATAAAGAGTTGGCAGATATCATAGAAGATTCTTTCAATGAAATTTATATCGTAAATGTAGAAACATACCGATATCTTTATATCAATAAAGAGGCATTGGATAAACTTGGCTACACACATGATGAAATGCAAAAAATGACCCTGCCTGATATTAATAAAGATCTTTCATTGGAAGAGATCCATATCTTAAAAGATAAACTCATACAAAACGGCTCTCTTATCAATAAAACGATCCATACCAAAAAAGATGGCAGCAAATATCCCGTACAGTCCTATGTACAGTATAAAAAGTTCAATGATCAGGATGTTGCAATCATCTTTGATATAGATATTACGGATCTTGTTACCTCTGAACTAAAACAGAAAAGACAGGCTGAGATCCTTGAACAGATCCATGACTCTGTTATCTCGACCGATATGAATGATATCATCACCCATTGGAATCACGGTGCTACGATCGTTCACGGCTATAAGGAAGAAGAGGTCATAGGAAAACCCATTAACATTCTATATCTTCCCGAAGATCTGCAAAAACTGCAGTGGATCAGGCAACAGGCACTTGTGCATGATGCCTATCATGATCAGGTCAGGAAAATCACCAAATCCGGTGATATCATTTATACAGATATTTCTCTTTCCGTGCTGAAAGATGAGAGAGGAAACACAATCGGTATCACACGATATTCACAGGATGTTACACAAAAAAAAGAGATCGAAGACAGATTAAAAGAGCAAACAGCATTACTCAATTTTCAAGCCTTTCATGATAAGTTGACCGAACTCCCAAATCGGGCACTTTTTGATGACAGACTTCAACAGTCTATTACCCATGCCCACAGACATAACGAGAAGTTCAGTCTGCTTTTTATTGATCTGGATAATTTCAAACAGATCAATGATACCCTGGGTCACCACTATGGAGATGAAGTTTTAAAGATCATTGCCCAAAGGCTGTCTGCCTGCATAAGAGAAGAAGATACCCTATCCCGTTTGGGAGGTGATGAATTTACCATACTGGTTCAAAACCTTGAAACCTCAGAGTCTGCTGCAAAAATTGCACAAAAGATCATTGATGCCATGAAACCAAAACTGGTCATTGAGGAGCATGAACTGCATATTTCTGCAAGTATCGGTATCAGTCTGTACCCTAAAGACTCCATCATAAAACATGATCTGCTGAAATATGCCGACACTGCCATGTATAAAGCAAAAGAGGAAGGACGCAACAATTACCAGTTCTACTCCGAAGACATGACACAGTTGGCATTTAAGAAAGCTGCTATGGAAATAAGCTTGCGCAAAGCGATCGAGGAGCAGCAACTCATTGTCTACTATCAACCTCAGATCGATGCTCGTGACAACAGTATCATCGGTCTGGAAGCTTTGGTACGATGGCAACATCCGGAAATGGGGCTGGTCATGCCAGACAATTTCATTGCTTTGGCGGAAGAGTCAGGACTGATAAAAGAACTGGATAACTTTGTCATGTATCAGGCAATGACAGATGTGAGCCAATGGTATAAAGAGGGTCTCTCCCCCGGTGTTCTATCACTTAATCTATCCATCAAACAACTTATGAGTACAGATTTTATAGCTGTACTGAAAAAGACTATCAGACAAACCGATTTTAATATCAAGTGGCTTGAACTGGAAATAACGGAGAGTCAAATGATGCTTGATCCTATGAAGTCTATAGAGATACTGCAGACCTTAAGCAGGATGGGGATTGAAATTGCTATTGATGATTTTGGTACGGGATATTCTTCTTTGGCATACTTAAAACGTCTCCCTGTCAATAAATTAAAGATCGATCAGTCTTTTATTCATGATCTGCCTTATGATGATGAAGATCGTGCCATATCAAAAGCGGTCATTGCATTGGCACAGAGTTTGAATTTGAAGATCATTGCGGAAGGTGTAGAAAACAGTGAACAGGTCAAATACCTGCTTTCAAATAACTGTTATTATATTCAGGGACATTATTATTCCAAGGCGATCACTAAAAAAGAGATGAGTGCATATCTTAAAAACAATAAGGTCATTCCATCGCTTGACCAGTTAAAAGATAAGCCAGGAAATTAAATAAGAGAATTGTTCAATTCAAGTGCAACGATAAGTTATGCCCTATTCCCGTATATACGATATCTATCGCTATAGTTGTGACACCTTTGGTGACACTTTTTTTGCTAACTTATACTATTTTAAGTCGTACATTTTCGAAAAATGTACCTAAAACAGTATACTGCTACCTTCATTTTATATCTACAGCACGTAATACAGACAATAGATAAGTTTTTAATTCATCATACTCAACAAGCTTCATTTTAGGTTCTGCAATTCCCTCAAATTCAATGTCTAATTCATCAGGTTTTTTACTTTCTATAAGTTGAATGATCTGTTTATCTGTATAGGTTATTCTATACTCCATTATTGTGTCCAAAATATCTTTTGGTAAAAAATCATAATATTCTAGAAGGTACACAATATCATAAAGATCACGAATCTTATTTCTATCCAGCAAGAGAAGTGATTTCAATTTAAACAGTGCATCCAAACTGGTAATTTTTAAACTTCCATAGTCTATACCTTCATCATTCTGAAGGATCTCTTTTTCATAAATATTACTGGACGGGTTTACTACAAAGTCCACCTTAACACCATCTATGGAAAATCGTTTATGATACTCCTCTATATCTCCACCTTCATTTATCATCGAATCAATAATAGCACGATCAAAAGGCAAAGGATTAGCATGATAGTTTTTTAAAAAGCTAAGTGACGGTAAAGTCGTATGGTGAGGAAAGGCAATATCAAGATCAAAACTCATACGGTGTTTAGACTGATACGCTATTGCTGTACCACCAATCAATGTTGCACCTGTTTTTTCAAAGAAAGGCTCTTTACTAAAACGTTCTAAAAGAGTTGCAGCTTCTGGATAAATCATGCTGCGTATTGAGAATGGTCTAAATAATTTTTCACCGTATTGAAAAGTTGATCAGAAATCCTATCTCTATATTGCTTCAAGGATTTCATAATCTCATCCTTACCAAAATACTCTGCAAGTTTTGAGATGACATGTTCACTATACCCATTCTTGAGTGTGGCTGTTATAAATATATGATTTTTTATGTTCTTCTCTCGATCTACATTCCAAAGCACTGCTGGATCCAAACCAATATTCAGTAAGTCTTCTGGTCTTACAGTATCAGGATTATGTCTATCTTTTTTATGTGTTGAAGTATTCATTGCACAATCCTTTCTTTCTTATTTCGAATTTATTATAACATAAATAGGGACTATGTAATTCTAATTTGGCAAAAAATCTTTCTTAAAATTGTAACTGCTTTGGTTTAATAATTTTCAATATTTACATAGTATAGCTCTGCAAAAACTTTGAGACATAAACTATCTACCTAAGACCCAATAACTTAATATTCATACTACTTCAAACAACGACTGTTCAGGAACCAAAACATACCCCATCTTTTTATATCCTTTCATTCTCTTGTTAAAACTACTTTTCAGCATTGGAACAGAAGTATCAATAAAATCTATAGCAAGACACTGCTGCCCTCCTCTTCCAATCCGTCCCAGATATTGCACGATACGTTCAGGATAAGAGATCGGCATGGTGAAAACAATCGTATCCAAATGTCCAATATCTATTCCTTCACCAATATAACTACTGGTAGAAAGAATGATAGAGGCATTTTCTGCCTTCTCAAACTCTCTTTTTTTCTCTTTTGTCTTAAGTCCACCATAAAGCAAAACTGCCTTCACTCCTTTTGCTTCTAACATATGCCACAAAATATTCAAATGTTCTATCCGTTCACTCAAGACCAGTATTTTCCGATCAGACTGTTTTAATATCTCATCGATGATCTGCCTGTTTCGTAATTCATCTTCTGTGATCTCACCAAGCATCATTGTAAAGTGATCTAGAAACGTATCATATTGTGTCGATATGGTTTTCAACGTATGCTTTATGGTATTTTTTCTTACAGACTCATATACAACATCTCCACACTGCAAATACATTATTGCTTCCATGCTATCTTTACGTTTAGGTGTAGCACTCAAGCCTAAAACATATTTTCCTTTAAATCTCTTCAACGGTATTTCAAAAGAGACTGCGGGCATATGATGTGCTTCATCAATGATGATCTGAGAATAATTTTCGATAAGTTCTGGTCTGTTTTTTAATGATTGCAAAGTAGCCACATCCAGCACACCATTGAGCTTCTTTTTACCTTTACCCAATATTCCAATTGATTTAATATCTGCCTTATAATATTCACTCAATCTTTTACTCCACTGTTCCAACAGTACTGTTTTATGTACAAGTATTAAAGTAGCTACCCTACGCTCAGATATAATAGAAGCAGCAACTGCTGTTATACCAAACCCAGGTGGTGCAATGAGCAAAGCATAATCATTTTTGACAATCTCATTCTTCGCTTTTTCCTGTTCCTCCCGAAGCCTCAAAGATAAATTTTCTTTAGGCATTTTTACTCTTAGTCGTTTGTCCTCTACACTTATATGTACATGATGCTTTTTAAAAAATAGTTTGAG